>AWGX01000456.1 GCA_000495415.1 Smithella sp. ME-1
CGATTTTATCGGGACAGATGAGCGCTTTTCAACAGTCCCTTAGCTGATAAACAACATCTCCCAGAATTTAGGCAGAGGCCATAGTTCGTCATCAATCAGGTTTTCCAGTTCATCAACATTTTCACGAAGCTCATCCATTTTAGGTTTAACTTTACTGCACAAAGTATCCGCTTTCTTTGCTTCATCATGAATAGCATTGGCCACCTCGACTTTGGCCAGAATGTCCTTGTTCAAATTATAGATATTATTAATGCCATCAACTAACTTCTTTAATATTTCCGTTTGTGCGGAAACAGTTGCCGCGGAACCAAGTGCTTCTCTCGTGGATATTATCGTCTTTGCCAGTATTTTCTGATAAACAACTGCAGCCGGAATTATCTGGCTTAAGCAAATGTTACTTAAACATTTAACTTCGATTTCCAGGTCTTTAATATACTTTTCCAGATAGATAACATACCGGGACTGGAGTTCAACCTTGGAAAGGACCTTATACTTTTCAAAAAGATCTATTGCTTTAACGGTTGCAAGCGCTTTTAAGGCCACAGGAGTTGTTTTATAATTCGGCAAACCTCGTTTGGCTGCTTCTAATTCCCATTCTTTTGTATAGTTGTCACCATTGAATAACACGGGTTTTATTTCTTTAATCTCACTTTTCAAAACTTCAAATACAGCCTGATTAATGTTCTTGGTGTTTTTCGCTTTAATTTTTTCCGCCAGACAATCAAGACTTTCAGCTACAATTGTATTCAAAACCGTACCGGGGAAGGAAATAGACTGCGATGAACCAACCGCTCTGAATTCGAATTTATTGCCGGTAAAAGCAAACGGCGATGTTCTGTTGCGATCGGTATTATCCTTACTTAACAGCGGCAGCGATGAAATATCCAAATCGATAATTTCGGCGTTTGTAGCTTTGGCAACTGTTCCTTTCTCAATACTGGTCAGAATATCCGTAAGCTGATCACCGAGGAAGACGGAAATAATTGCCGGCGGTGCTTCGTTAGCACCAAGTCTGTGATCATTGGCATAGGTTGCAACCGAAGCCCTGAGAATATCAGCATTTTTATAGACGGCACGAACGACTGCTATTAGAAACACAAGAAATGTAATATTTTCATGGGGAGTGCGTCCGGGGTTCAATAAATTATTCCCATTGTTATCGGCAAGAGACCAGTTAACATGTTTTCCGGAACCATTTATCTTGGCAAAAGGCTTTTCGTGAAGCAGGCAGGCGAGGTTATGTTTTTTAGCCACCGATTTCATGGTATCCATAACAATTTGATTATGATCAACAGCAAGATTGGCTTCTTCAAACACAGGCGCTATCTCAAACTGGGAAGGCGCCACTTCATTATGCCTGGTTTTCGCCGGAACGCCGAGTTTGAAGAGTTCCTCTTCCATATCGTGCATGTAAGATGATATTCTCTCTTTGATGCTGCCAAAATACTGATCTTCCAGCTCCTGACCTTTAGCCGGAGGCGCACCTACGATAGTGCGGCCGCCAAGCACAAGATCCTGCCTTTTGAAAAAATAATCCATATCAATTAAAAAATATTCCTGCTCCGGTCCTAAAGTGGCATGGACCTTCTTGACATTCTTCGCTCCCAAAAGTTTCAGCATATTAACCGCGCTATTACTTACCGCTCTGTTAGATCTGAGTAATGGTGTTTTCTTGTCGAGCGCTTCACCCGTATAAGAAATAAAAACGGTAGGAATACAAAGAGTTGTCGAAATGCCGTTTCTTCTGATGAAGGCGGGAGATGAAATATCCCAGGCAGTGTAACCTCTTGCTTCAAATGTTGCACGAATACCACCGGAAGGAAAACTGGAAGCATCCGGTTCGCCCTGAACAAGCTGTTTGCCAGAGAATTTTTCCATCACTTCACCAACTGCGGTTGGCTCAACAAAAGCATCGTGTTTTTCAGCCGTAGCGCCGGTCATCGGCTGAAACCAGTGAGCAAAATGGGTTGCCCCTTTTTCCAGTGCCCATTCCTTTATGGCATGAGCTACAATGTCCGCAGTTGCCAGATCAAGAATTTTATCTTCATTAATCGCTTCCATTATTTTTTTATAGGCATCTTTCGGGAGTTTTTCCTTCATTACCTTATAATTAAAAGTGTCTTCACCATAATATTCAGAAACGGGCACAAATTTTTCCTTCTCGATAGTATAACTTCTCTCCGAGGCGATGACCGGTTTTGATTTTTTCATAATTCCTCCATTTATCTTTTTAAAATATTCCGTAATTTTTACATAATAAGGTATTTTTTATCAAATCTCTCCGAGACAGATTCAACATGTAAAACGAGATCTCCATTTTAACTGGATTAGCTTAGTGCGAAAAATATGCCACACTGCATATTGCGGATACATTATAACAATTCACCGCCATTCGTCCACTTTAATATTGGCATTTATGGAACAAATACTTCTTGATATTGATGAACATTTACTGTAAATTTATAACATCGATTCTAAAAATAGAACAAAAATGTATTATAAATCCAGCAGAAAAACAATTTTGTAACATTATATTTGTTAGTCGTTTAAGAAATTTTCTTTCGGAATCTAATTTTCTACAAAATTATTCAATTTGTTCTTCCGTGATACGCGGCTCCTTCATTTAAACCAAGCTATTGGCATCTATTTTGCTGTTAAACTAGCCGGATATATATGTAAACAGAGTTTCATCATTAATTACAGTAACGGAAGAGAAATACAAGACATGAATCTGGTAGAAGAATTTAAAAAAACGGCAGGCGATATAAAAATTATCGTTAAAGAAGAAGAAAAAGAAATATACAGCCATGATATAGGCGATGTTCCTACAATCATGACTAAAACATTTTTTCAGATACAACCTGATTTTGTCGTCCAGCCTGAAAATGTTGATGAGATCAAGAAAGTTCTGGAATTTGCTAACGCGAAAAAAGTGCCGGTTATTCCCAGAGGCGCCGCGTCCTGGGGTTTCGGAGGAGTAATTCCAACAAATGGCGGAATCGTTATAGATTTGTCGCCTTTTAGAAAAATCCTCTATCTCAATAAAGGACAAAAGACCGTTACCGTAGAAGCCGGAGCCAGGTGGAGTGATATTGATATCCTGGCCAAAAAAGTAGGCCTTTGCCTGATGACATATCCATCAAGTAAGTTTTCGACGGTTGGAGGCTGGATTGCCACAGGCGGATATGGAATTAACAGTTTTCATTATGGTCACTTATCCAATCAGATTGTGTCCATGACAGTTATAACGCCTTTGGGCGAAACCAAAAAGATCACTCCCCATGATCCCGAATTTGAATATTTCGTTTCCACGGAAGGGGAGTTTGGAATTATTGTAGAAATTAATCTGAAATTACGTGATGTCCCTCAGGCATCTTATCCGCATTTGTTTTATTTTGAAAAAGACAAAGAAGCTTTCTCTTTCATAGAAAAATTCATTAAGTCGGGACAGGCGGCTGAGTTCAAACCAAACGTAATCCGGTTTCTTGATGAGAATCATCTCAACGACATTAATGAAATCATGCATTCGAAAGTCTTTAAGAAGAACGCGGGGGTTCTGGTTGAATTCGGTAATTCCGAAGACGATAATAATTTTTTGAAGACTATGGAGAGCGATTACAAAGTTGAAGAAGCGCCGCGCTATGTTGCCAGTTATTTGTGGAATGAGCGATTATTCGGCATGAAAACAAAACGCCTGGGTCCCACAATTCTAGCCAGCGAAAGCATGATTCCTATAGAATCGGCAGCGGATTTTATTACCAAAGCAAAAAAACTGGGGGCCAATTTCAGCGTAGAAATCTTTATTGATTCTTATATTATCAACGAAAAGATGGCTCTCATCATGACCAATTTCCTCTGTGATTCCAGGAAAAGAAGATATTACATTGATTTGCCGCTGCAGACCATGCTTACTCAAACGGCAGTTTCCATGGGCGCCGAACCTTACGGGCTGGGTATATGGAACGCTGCATTCATTAATCATTTATATAACGCTGAAAAGAAACAAAAATTGTTAAACTATAAAGCGAAGGTCGATCCGAACAATATAATGAATCCGGGGAAATTTTTTTCAATCAAATCAAAGTATTTAAATATACCCGCGATTATATTCAAACCGGGCATTTTTAGCCTTTTAATAAAGATGTTGATTTGGGTATCACCAGTCGTTGGGAAAATGGCCACACTGGCCTTGGGAAAAGATCAGAAAGTTGACAGTCTTGATTTTGAATTGACCACTCATGCCTGTGCCAAATGCGGAAACTGTATTGCAGTATGCCCGGCATATCTGGTCACAAAAAACGAAGAGGTCACGGCGAAAGGCAAAATTGCTCTGGCAAAAAAATTAATCGAAGGCCGGCCTGTTACAAAAGAAGAAGCTGAAAATGCGTTTATGTGTATGCACTGCAAAGGCTGCGAGGAAATTTGCCAAACCAATCTGGAATTGATGATGCTTTGGGATGCGCTGGAAAAAAGGGTCGAAGCAAAATTCGGCCGGCCGGAAGATAAAATAAGCGATTTTTTGAAACGGGTTGATGAAAGCAAGGAATACTGGGAAATGGTGGATCGGAATAACTGATCCATTTGAAATTAATTTTACAGAGAAGATGAATTAACTATTATGCCGAAAAAATATCACATTCATTCAAAAGTAACACCGCTTAATCTGGATTATATATTTAAATTCAAGATTGAACGTGGAGAAAACTGCATCAATTGCGGTAAATGCACCAAAGTGTGCATTTATGAAGCACACAAACGGGGCAAAGGCGGTGATCCGCGTAAAATGGCCGACCCCAATACAGTGGTTTGCAGAAACTGCTTTCGCTGCATTCAGGAATGCCCGCGGGGAGCTCTGGAAAAATCTCTGGATAAGGATTTTTTAAATATCGGCGGCTCTTACTGGAAATCCGATATGTTCATAACCTTATGGAAACAGGCGGAAGATGGCAAAGTTCCGGTTACCGGTGCCGGTTATCGCGGCCCGTTCACCGGACCGGGATTTGACAGTATGTGGACCGACATGTCGGAAATCGTCCGACCGACACGTGACGGAATCCACGGAAGGGAATATATCAATACATCTGTGGAATTGGGCAGAAAACTCAACCATCTGGTTTTTGACGAAAAAGGAAATCTTAAATCGAAAATTCATGACACGGTTGATATTCCCATTCCCATTATTTTTGATTTCCCTCACGAACAACTAAGTCCGAATGTAAAGACCGGCATTATCAGAGCGGCAGCGGAGCTGAATACCTTTATCATATTGTCCGCAGCCGATATTACCGGAGATGCCAAAAAACATTTAAAAAACATTATTCCGTTAATATCACTGAAGGATGTCGACAAGTTTCAGGGATTAATCAAAACGGTAAAAATCGTGGCTCTGGAGTACAGCGATGAATTATTGAACTCTCTTGCTGCTACACTGGATAAGATAAAAAAAATACATAACGTACTGACGATAGTTCGTGTACCGGCAACAAAATCCGTCGAAGACACCGTTTGCCGTCTTACGCAAAGCGGCGCGCAAATTATTCACGTTGTGGCCGATTATCACGGCATGGAATTTAACAAAGTCTCCGGTGAAAACCGGCGCCTGTCGAAAGATGTTATCCGTGCAGTGCATCTAAAGCTTGTGGAAGAAAGAATCCGCGACGAGGTTACCATTATCTTTTCCGGTGGAATCGCCATGGCTGAACATGTCCCCAAGGCAATGATCTGCGGCACCGACCTGACAGCGATCGATTTGCCCCTCCTTATCGCGCTGGGTGCCAGATTATATGAAGAACCGGAAAAGATACTGGTATTCCCCGACGAACTGGAAAAAATCACGGCGCGAATCGTGATGCAAAGAGTCATAAATCTTATGGGCGCATGGCATTCGCAGCTTTTGGAAGTTATGGGTGCAATGGGTATCCGCGAAGCGCGGCGTTTACGCGGCGAAACAGGAAGAGCCATCTTCTTTGAAGAAATTGATAACGAAACTTTTGGAAAAATATTTAAACAAAGAGAATCAGCAAACTTATGAAACCAGCAACTGTAAAAATTAAAAAAATGCCCTCCCGGTTCAAGCATCAGGTGCCCAAGTATAAGGTTACCAGATCAAGCGCATGTATCAATTGCGGCACCTGCGCCAAATCATGTCCTTATGGAGTGCACGAAAGACAGGAAGGGCACAACAAGATGAGTGTGCCGATAGATTACAAATGCATCGGGCTTGAATGTGAACACAATGATTTTTACTGCGTAAAAAAATGTCCGCGCAACGCATTGAGTATCTCACTCAACCCCATGTATCAAACGCTAGGTGATTACCGCTGGACGGCGGATATGATTACGGGAACATGGATAATGGCGGAAACAGGATATCCACCGGAGAGAAAAGACCTGGAATACAATACCGGCAATTCCGGCGGTGGCTTCGACAAGCTTCGTCTCAAGTTTCCGGATAAGCCGTCGAAAATAGACAAGCTGGAAATATCAACGGAAATTCCCTTAAACCGCAGAAACGACGGACGCGTCAATATCACTATTTCCACGCCCGTTTATGGAGGTGGAATGTCCTTCGGTTCGGTCAGCCTGCCGACAATGACGGCCAAGGCCCATAACGCCGCATTATGGAATACCTTTACCTGTACCGGTGAGGGAGGTTATCCGGAAATGCTTCAACCGTACGACGATCATGTTATTACTCAGGTGGCCACCGGTTTGTTCGGCGTGCGCGAAGAAACCATTCAGCGTGTAAAAATCGTGGAGTTCAAATACGCGCAGGGTGCGAAACCGGGCTTGGGCGGGCATTTACTGGGTGAAAAAAATACGGAAAGTGTCGCCCGCATGAGGGAAGCAGTCAAGGGATCTTCTTTGTTTTCACCTTTTCCTTTTCATTCCGTGTATTCCATTGAAGATCACAAGAAACACATTGACTGGATAAAAGAAATCAATCCCCATGCGCTTATTTCAGTCAAGGTTTCGACGCCCAATGACGTGGATATGGTTGCCGTAGGTTCCTACTACGCCGGCGCTCATATCATTCATATCGACGGCGGATACGGCGGAACAGGAGCTGCGCCGGACATTGCCAAGAAAAATATAGCCATGCCCATCGAATACGCGATATCAAAAGTTCACAATTTCCTGAAGGATGAAGGCGCCCGCGATGCCATGACTCTTATCGCCTCCGGCGGCATAAGAACCGCCCACGATCTGGCCAAAGCCATTTGTCTGGGAGCGGACGGCGCGGTTATCGGCACGGCGGAAATGGTTTCGCTGGAATGTGTACGCTGTGGCAACTGCGAATCAGGTCGCGGTTGCGCCCGGGGTATAGCCTCCACCGATTCGGAACTGGCTGATTTATTTAACGAGGAATGGGCAACACAGCGTTTAACAAACATGTACCATGCCTGGAACATCCAGCTTGTGGAAATTTTGCAGCGTTTCGGCATGAGAAGTGTCCGGGAACTTGTCGGACGAACGGATCTGCTGGAACATATAGACTACAGTAAGTAAAGAGCGGGGTTTAGTAATAATGGACAATGTTGAAAAAATATTAAAATCACGTACTGAAATTTGCAGCCAGGTGCCGCCACTGATTCCCAATACCGAAGAAGAAGGTGGCTGTGGTGTAACAGGTTTCATCTGTTCTATTCCGGTAACCGGTAAAAATATCTTTGAGCCTTCTGTGCAGATGCACAACAGAGGCAATGGCAAGGGCGGCGGTATTGGGGCGGTTGGTTTTGTTCCCGAAGCTATGGGTGTTACCAGACAAGTTCTTCAAGATGATTATATGCTGCACATAGCCCTTCTGGATTTGAGCGTAAAAACTGAAATTGAAGAAACGTATATAAAACCATTCTTTAAAATCGATAAAGCTGAACAGCTCGACACCATTGACGATTATCGCGGCATAGGACTGGATGTCCGGCCTCCGGACGTCATGCGTTATTTTGTCCGTGTCAAGGATGAGGTTCTGGACAGGTTCATCAGTGACAATAAATTTTCTTCGCTGGAAAGACGCGATGCTGAGGATGAATTCGTCTATCAGAACAGTTTCAAAATCAATACTCATTATTACGCATCTCTGGGTGAGAAAAAAGCTTTTGTCATGTCGCACGGCAGGAACATGATGATCCTGAAAATCGTGGGTTACGCGGAAAATGTCGTCAAATACTATAAACTGGAAGATTTTAAAGCGCATGCCTGGCTTGCCCATCAGCGCTATCCTACTCGCGGACGCGTCTGGCATCCGGGCGGTTGCCATCCCTTCAGCGCGCTCCATGAGGCGCTGGTGCATAATGGCGACTTTGCCAATTATCAGTCTGTAAGCGAATATCTCAAACAGCGCAATTATCGTCTTCTGTTTTTGACCGATACTGAAGAAGCAGCTCTGCTATTGGATTTGTGGAACAGAGTATATAAGTATCCTCTGGAACACCTCATTGAGGCTATGGCGCCAACTTCGGAAATGGACTTTGATATGCTCCCGGCTGAAAAGCAAAAGCTTTACAAGGCTATTCAGACACATCATGTGGGCTCGTCACCGGATGGACCTTGGTTTTTTATTATCGCGAGAAACGATGTCATAAATGATCAGCTCCAACTGATCGGTATTACGGACACTGCCATGTTGCGCCCGCAGGTTTTCGCCCTGCAGGAAGGAGAAATACAGATCGGCTTGATTTGTTCGGAAAAACAGGCCATTGACGCAACGTTGATTTCGCTCACGCGTGAAGATCCTCGTTTCCGGCCGATTGCCGACAAATACTGGAATGCCCGCGGCGGAAGCTATACAGATGGTGGCTCCTTTATATTCAGCCTGAAAGATACACCAGAGGGCATGAAATTAATTTGTACCAACAAATTCGGCAAAATAATTGAAACTACCCGAAACAAAGCTGTGTGTAATGTTAATAAAAAGATAACCGTCACGGAAGACTATAAACCGATAAAAGAAAAAATTGATTCATTATTTGCCGAAAATGATTATTCAGCCGCGGCCGATAAATTATTTACATTTGCAAGGAACAGTATTGCCGGTTTTGATTCTAACAAATTCAGATTCTGCATTGAAACAATCAAGGATCATGCGCTGAGAAATGATGATTCCAAGCATACGGCCATCCGCGTGTTGACGCTTTTGAATGATCGTAGATTCAACACGGGCGCAATAAAGAGAAGCTCCCTTCTGCATGTTGTAAAAATGGCACTGGATGAAATTTTCGACACAACACCGATGATTACGGAAATGACCAATTCACGGTTTGTCCGGATTGACTTTGCCGGTCGCGAGCAACTGCGCGCGCCAAAAAACAATGAAAAATTTATGATTATTGATGCCGAACATTTTGAACCGGAAGGCGAGCTTTGCGATGCGGTAATGATAGTCAAGGCCTTCAAACTCGGCTGGAAGCATTTCATTGTCTACAAATATCGCGGTCAGCGCTTTACCGGCTGCGGTTTTGGTCCGGCCACAAAAGGTGTGAGAATTGATATTTACGGATCTTCGGGCGACTATATCGCCTCAGGAATTGATGGCATGGAAATTTATGTTCACGGCAATGCTCAGGATCAGCTCTGTCAGATCATGAAAGAAGGTAAACTTGTCGTGTTTGGCGATGTCGGCCAGACTTTCATGTATGGAGCCAAAGGTGGAAGCGCTTATATAATGGGTAATGCGGCAGGCCGTCCTTTAATTAATGCTGTGGGCAGACCACGGGTTGTTATAAACGGCACCGCACTGGATTATCTTGCGGAATCCTTCATGGCCGGTGACCCTCTCAACGGCGGAGGTTTCGTAATTCTCAACGGCATAGGTTTTAACGATGAAGACGGCTCTGTTTATGAGTATGACACTCCATACCCTGGTTCGAATATATTTTCTCTGGCCTCCGGTGGCGCAATCTATGTCCGGGATCCACACGAAAAACTTGTTGACGAGCAGCTCAACGGAGGAGAATTTGTCGAAATTACCGATGCGGACTGGAATCTGATAGAACCTTATCTGGAAGAAAACGAAAAACTCTTCGGTATTACGATAGACAGGCTACTCACAATTGGCGGCAATAAAAAGACTCCTCGGGATGTCTACCGGAAGATCAGACCGCTAAAAGCCGCGGCTGTCAAAAAAGACGATGATGGCCTGGAAGAATAAGCTCTGAATTGAAAAAGTGGTGCTTTAATAAAATTTGGAGTTAGTGTAAGTTGTTGATATCGACAACTTTAAAGGTGTTTTAATAATGAATATATCCAGCGTCAGCACAGGCATTGCAGGATTGGATAAAACCCTTAATTACCTGCAAATGGGTGATAATGTTGTTTTTCAGGTTGAAAATATTGAAGACTACAAGACTTTTGTAACTCCATATGTAAATACAGCATTGGAAAAAGGCCGGCGAGTTGTTTACATGCGTTTTGCCAAACATCCGCCGCTTATAGATAACACCGGAAAAGTTACCATTTATAAACTTAATGCCGATATCGGTTTTGAATCCTTTTCCACTCAGGTCCATTATATTATCCGCCAGGAAGGACGTGATGTCTTTTATGTATTCGACTGTCTGTCGGATTTGCTTTTGACCTGGGCAACAGACCTGATGATCGGCAACTTTTTTGTTATTACGTGTCCCTATCTTTTCGAACTGAATACTGTAGCCTATTTTTCTATTCTTAGAAACAGGCATTCTTTTAAAACAATTGCCCGTATCAGAGAAACTACTCAGGTACTGTTGGATATTTATAACTATCAGGGCAAGCTTTGCATTCATCCCATCAAAGCATGGCAGCGCTACTCACCGACGATGTTTCTTCCACACATGATGGAAGAAGACGAATTTGTTCCTATTACGAATAGCGCCGATGCCACAAGTTTATTTTCTTATCTCAATCAGGCCAGCGACTCAAACGTCGAAAGAAATCTGGATTATTGGGATCGTCTGTTTATGCAGGCAAGAGACCTGTCGGAAAGCTCGAAGAACACCGAAGAAAAGCAGAAAATGATAGAACAGCTCTCCCGCGTATTGCTCGGAAGAGAGAAAAGAATGCTGGCCCTGATCAAAGAATATTTTACACTGGAAGATCTTCTCGAAATTAAAGACAGGCTCATTGGAACAGGTTTCATCGGTGGTAAATCCGCCGGTATGCTTCTGGCACGCAATATTTTGCGAAAAGACGCTTCTGTAAAATGGTCCGAGCATCTGGAACTGCATGATTCATTTTATATCGGGTCGGATATCTTTTACTCTTACATGGTGCAAAACGGCTGGTGGCGTGAACTAATGGCTCACAAAACAAAAGAAAGCTATTTTGAGAGCGCCCGCGAATTAAAAGATAAAATGTTGAAAGGCGTTTTTCCGGAAGAAGTCCGGGAAAGATTTTTATTAATGCTGGAATATTACGGACAGTCGCCGATTATCGTACGCTCCAGCTCTCTTCTGGAAGATGCATTCGGCAATGCATTTGCCGGGAAATATGAAAGTTTTTTTTGCGCGAATCAGGGAACGCCGGAAGAACGCTACGAGCATTTTGAAGAAGCTGTAAGAAAAATCTTTGCCAGTACAATGAACATAGATGCTCTTACTTATCGTTTACAAAGAGGTCTTGATCAACAAGATGAGCAGATGGCTCTATTGGTACAAAGAGTTTCCGGTTCTTCCCGCAAGCATTTTTTCTTTCCTGAATTGGCCGGTGTCGGTTTGTCCTACAATCCTTTTGTCTGGCGCAAAGGAATGAATCCTAAAGCGGGAATGCTCAGACTTGTTTTCGGACTGGGCACAAGGGCTGTAAACCGCATGGAAAATGATTACCCCCGCATTGTTGCGTTGGATGAGCCTCTGGTTAAACCCTATGCTAAACCGGAAGATGCCGCTCGTTTTTCCCAGCATTGTGTTGATGTCCTAAACCTGGAAGAGAATAATTTTCAGTCATTATCTGTGGACGAGGCTCTCAACGATGATTTGGATGCGCGCCTTGACATCATCGGCAGCCGCGATATCGAGGCCAGCGACCGGATGAGTGCTTTAGGAAAACAAAGAGATGTGTGGATATTAACCTTCGACGACCTGCTTGCGAAAACTGAATTTACGGAACTGATGTCCATAATGCTCAAGAGATTGGAATCAATCTATAGCTATCCCGTGGATATTGAATTCACCGTGAACTTTAACGCGGACGGGAAAATGCAAATCAATCTTTTGCAATGCCGGCCGTTCCAGACAAAAGGCTTGTCCAGTCGTGTGGAAATTCCCGAAAAAATTAAAAAGAGTAAAATATTGCTCAAACAGGAAGGCAACTTTATGGGCGGCAGTGTTCACGAAAATATTTCGCGAATCATTTATATTGATCCCAAAAGTTATGCCAAACTTACTCTTTCTGAAAAATACAATATTGCCCGGCTGATAGGAAAACTAAATAAGACAATCAATGATCGGACCGCAATGCCAACGATTCTGTTCGGACCGGGCAGATGGGGAACAACAACACCGGCGATGGGCGTACCGGTGACTTTTTCCGAAATAAACAACATCGCAGCCATTGCTGAAATAGCATACAAAGAAGGAAGTCTGATACCCGATCTATCTTTCGGCACACATTTTTTCCAGGACATGGTAGAGATGAATATCTTTTACATGGCCATTTATCCGGAACAGGCAAAGGTTATTTTCAATACTTCCGTTATGGAATCTATGCCCAATATCATGGGAGAGCTTGTTCCGGAAGACCGCCAGTACGAGAATGTTGTTCAAGTCTATGATGTTAAAGAAAAGAAATTAATCTTGCTTTCCGATATTGTGGCGCAGGAAATGCTCTGCTTCTTCAGCTAATACCAATTCTAAATCAAAGCGCT
>AWGX01000457.1 GCA_000495415.1 Smithella sp. ME-1
CTAACTTTAAAAGTTGGGCTTTTTTTATGTCTTCATAATCATAGCAACAGAAATCAAATTAATTTTATTGTTTGACATATTTTTTGTAATTGTTTAACAATTCACACCGCCGTTCACTGCGACGGATTTAAAAATTTAAAGTCTGATAAAAGAAATTACTTCTGCAAAGTCTGTCTGAACAATCCAGATTTAAAAGAAGAAAATAATTATAAGAATAAGGAGTTTACAAAATGAAGGATGTAGTCATTGTTTCAGCGTGTAGAACGGCTATAGGAACATTCGGAGGCACATTAAAGGATATGATCGCAGCTCGCATTGCGGCTGTAGTCATGAAGGAGGCTATCAAACGCGCCGGTATAGACCCGGCCATTATTGATGATGTTCGCTTCGGCTGTTGCATTGAAAATTGTAATACCCTAAACACAACCCGGGTAGCGGCTCTTCTGGCCGGTATTCCGGAAACGGTGACCGCTGTTACGATGAATCGGGTATGCATTTCCGGGATGGAAGCCGTGCTTAGCGGTGCAGCCATGATTCAAGCCGGTATGGCCGATATTATTTTAGCAGGCGGTGTAGAACATATGTCCGGCGTACCCTATGTTAGCTTTGACGCTCGTTGGGGCTGTCGCCTACAGGACACTGTTTTTGTGGATTCGATGATCCGCGCATTACATTGCGGCTCATATGTCATGCCGCTCGCCGACGATGGTCCTGTCAAATCAGGGCAGCCTTTCGAGAGTTTAAAAGGGAAACCCTATATCATGGGGCATACCGCAGAACTGATCGCTCAGTTGTTGAACATCAGCCGTGAAGAAATGGATGATGTAGCGCTACGCAGTCATAACAACGTCGAGCGCGCCACCAAGAATGGTGATTTCAAAGAAGAGATCGTACCGATTGAGATCCCCCAGAAAAAAGGCAAACCACCCATCATCTTCGACAGGGACGAACATTTCCGTCCCGGATTGACAATGGAACAACTCAAGGCATTACCTTCGGCATTTATCCCTAAGGTCGGCAAAGTTACGGCCGGCAACTCCTCGGGGCTTAATGACGGCGCTTCAGCGATGCTCATCATGTCGGCCGAAAAAGCCAAGGAATTAGGATTGAAGCCAATGGCCAGAATACATGCATCGGGCCGCGGTGCCTGTCATCCTTCCGTGATGGGTTTAAGCCCGGTTCCCGCTGTAAAAAATCTGCTCAAAAACAACCCCAAACTTTCGCTGGATTCTTTTGAACTGCTGGAAGTCAACGAAGCATTTGCCGGTCAGTATCTCGGTTGTGAAAAAGAGCTTGGTTTAAAACGTGAAATTACCAATATTAACGGCTCGGGCATCGGACTGGGACATCCGGTGGGTTCTACTGGCTGCCGAATCATGGTTACGCTCATTCATGCCATGCAAAAACATGGCAAAACGCTGGGAATGGCCACACTCTGCGGTGGCGGCGGCGTTTCCATGGCAACGGCTATTGAAATTTTATAGAAAGCCTTCTAAGGGTTTATTTTGTTTTCCGCTTCAGGAAGAACAGGGTTCATGCTCTGTTCTTCCTGAACATTATCTTGTTGTTGTCCCTGTGACTGTTCCAGTCCTGCTGTTTCCTGATTAGTTTCAGCCTCTTTAGAAATTACTTCATCATACTCGGGAATGACAATTCCCCGGCGAACCATTATCTGATAAATCCTTTCCGACTGATTTCCCACATATCTCGATGTGCCGTCAGTTCTATATCTGCGGGGACTGGGAATAACAGCAGCCAGCGTTGCCGCTTCCCTGGCAGTCAAGGCAGAAGCGCTTTTTCCAAAGTGCTTTCTAGCTGCCACTTCAATGCCATAAATACCGTCACCCCATTCGGCAACGTTCAAGTAGAGTTCCATTATCCTTCTTTTACTTAAGTTTCTTTCCAACCGCCAGGTCAGTATTGCTTCTTTAAGTTTTCTAATCGGGTTTTTAGAAGGCGAAAGATACAAATTTTTTGCCAGTTGCTGAGAAATCGTACTGCCGCCGGCCTTGAATTTCTTTTTTTTGATATCTTTTTCCAGAGCTTTTTGCATGGCCTCGAAATCAAATCCTTCATGAGACCAGAATTTATCATCTTCGGCTATGATTACGGCTTTCATTAGATAAGGCGATATACTGGACAGAGGAACCCAAATATTTGTAATCCTTTTCTTTATTCCCTTCTCCCGCCATATTTTCTCCCTGTATTTCATAAAAGCAGTTTTGTCGGGACGATTTTTTTTCAGATCAGAAATACTGGGATAGACAAAATAGCGCCCTACGTCAGCAACAAAATACGCTAAGATCAATATTAAAGTGATCGAAATGAATTTCTTGGGAATTCGCATATATAGTCCTTTTACAAATTTCATACCCTTACGCCTCTTTCAGGCAAACTACAAAGCCAAGGATGAGGATCGTTTGGAGCAGGCATTCAAATAACCGAAAACTCATATAAAATCCAATGATAATTTACCGCATCAGGATCGGACCATTTTCTACATAAAATCAATATAAACATATATTTACAATAAAATACAAGCCATAAATTGCAAAATAAGTTTGACAGGCAGGTATTTTTTTAGTAGTTTGCTTCAAAACTGTGTAGTTAGTTTGTACATTGCTGTAATAAATGTACAGTTGGTGTATGCGGTAAAGTGATTTTCGTTTTCGGTTATAAATATGACATTAAATCGAAATATATACACCGTTAATAGGATAATACCCCCAATAACAAAGGAGGCATTTCATTATGAAACGGCAGATTTTCGCGTTTTCCGGACTTTTTGTCCTAATTTTGTTCCTTAGTTTTAGTTCAAATGCTTTTGCATCACAATACAAGGTTAAGAATGGTGACACACTTTACAGTATTTCCAAAAAATTTGGCGTCAGCATCGACCAGATAAAAGAAACAAACAATCTTAAAAAATCTCGAATCCGAAAAAATCAAATTTTAAATATTTCTACAAAAAAATCTCCAAAAAGCATTGTCAAAGCGAAGGCTAAACCAGCTTATTATACTGTCCGGAAAGGCGATACGCTATTCAAAATAGCCAAAAAAACGCATCAGCCCATGAAAAAAATAATGGCTCTCAATCATGTCAACAGCAAGAGTTTACGTGTCGGCCAGAAACTTGCTCTGGCAAAACCGGTCTATGAACCGGAAGAAACAACCATAACTAATAAAAATGAAGAGTTAGAAGAAGACGATTCATCAGATATCTTAAGTGAAGACGGTGATCAAGATGTCCTTAACCTCGATCAACAAAATGAACAGAACAGAAAAGAAGAGCTTCTGGGAAAATGGAACAGCCCTGATGAAGTCCAGCTTTTTGTTAAAGTAGCAACAGGTTTCATAGGAGCGCCTTACAGATTTGGCGGTTCTACCCTGAAAGGAATTGATTGTTCCTCTTTTGTCCAGAAGATTTACCGCATTTTCGATGTAACGCTGCCCCGTAATGCGGCTCAGCAATCCAAAGTCGGCATCAATATAACCCGCGAAAATCTTACAGAAGGCGATCTTGTTTTTTTCCATACAAATAGATCCCTGGGACATGTGGGAATTTATATCGGCAACAATGAATTTGTTCACGCGTCCTCTAAAAGCAAAGTTGTCCGGATTGACAGCTTGGACACTCCTTATTATCAAAAAAGGTTTCAGCGTGCCGTACGGGTAAAGGGATTGGATAACAACGGAGCTTAAAACGTACTAGTATCAAATACTTATGCAATAAGGCAACGGGCTTTGGCTATAAATCCAAAGCCCGTTATTTTTTATTGTATTTTTCTTTTTTGCCAGTTGATTATCCGCCGCGTTTATTATATAAGTTCGCGACTGTAAATGCGTTATTAGTGAAACTTCAATTCCAAAAGCGAAGTGCAGTGGAATTGGAAAGCTGAATCCCGACTATGTCGGGACGTAGCGGAGGGTATAAATACCCGGCAGTTTGCCGTGAAATGTTTCCAGAGCCTGTTTGGGTGGGGTCTATACCCATTATCACCTAAATTCTTCTTTTAAAGGAATAGACAATGGGAAAAAATTTAGTTGAAAAAATTCTTTCGCAGCATCTAGTTTCAGGCATTCTTGAGCCCGGTGAAGAAATTGGCATCCGCATTGACCAGACCCTTACTCAGGACGCCACGGGCACCTTAGCTTATTTGCAATTCGAGGCAATGAACGTACCCAAAGTAAAGACCGAACTGTCCGTAAGTTATATTGATCATAACACAATACAGATTGGTTTTGAAAACGCTGATGACCATATGTATCTGCAAAGCGTAGCACAAAAATACGGCATTGTTTTCTCCCGCGCAGGAAACGGCATTTGCCATCAGGTTCATTTGGAGAGATTCGGTAAACCCGGAAAAACACTCATCGGTTCAGATAGTCATACTCCGACCTGCGGAGCACTTTCTATGATAGCCATAGGTGCAGGTGGCCTTGATGTCGCAATGGCTATGGCAGGTAGTCCCTTTTATCTTATCTGCCCCAGAGTTATCAAAATCAATCTTACCGGCAAACTTAAGCCCTGGGTTTCCGCTAAAGATGTTATCCTCAAAGTCCTGGAAATTTTTACCACAAAAGGTAATGTTAATACGCTCTTCGAATACGGTGGCAGAGGAGTAGCCAATCTGACGGTTCCCGAACGAGCCACAATTACCAATATGGGAGCGGAATGCGGCGTAACAACATCTATTTTCCCCAGCGATAAGATGACCCGACTCTTCCTGCGCTCACAAAAAAGAGAACGTGACTTTATTCAACTGGAAGCCGATAAAAACGCAAGATACGACAAAGTTGTTAATATTGACCTGTCCAAAATCGAACCATTAACAGCCAAACCTCACAGCCCTGACAATATCAGTACGGTGAGGAAAATGAAAAAAATTGCTGTAAATCAGGTTTGCCTGGGTAGCTGCACCAATTCTTCATACAAAGATTTAGTTACTGTAGCCAAAATCTTAAAAGGCAGAACTGTATACCCTGACGTAAGCTTCATATTAGCGCCTGGTTCCAAACAGGTGCTGGAAGAACTCGCTGATAAAGGTTATCTCGCCGATTTGATTGCTTCAGGTGCACGAATTATGGAAAACGCCTGCGGCTTTTGCATCGGCAACAGTCAGAGCCCTCCGTCAGCGTCTGTATCCCTGCGCACATCCAATCGTAATTTTCTGGGACGCTCCGGAACCATGGATGCTGATGTTTACCTGGTCAGTCCTGAAACAGCCGCTGCCGCGGTAATTACCGGGTGCTTCATTGACCCACGCGATTTAAAGATACGCTATCCGAAAGTCGTCATGCCGAAAAAGTTTACTATTGATGATTCGATGATAATTCGGCCGGATAAGAAAAAATCTGTTGATGTTTATCGCGGTCCCAATATAGGTGTTTTGCCGCGCTGTCCAGAGCTTTCCGATACTATTCACGGTCATGTAACAATAAAAGTCGGCGATAAAATTACGACAGATCATATCATACCGGCGGGTGCACGGATGAAGTATCGTTCCAACATTCCTAAATATTCTGAATTCATTTTTGAAAATGTCGACGCAACTTTCGCCAAACGCGCCATGTCGCTGCGGCAGGACGGAAAACAAAGTATAATAGTGGCCGGTCTTTCCTATGGACAAGGTTCTTCGCGGGAGCATGCCGCTTTGTGCCCCATGTATCTGGGCGTACGCGCTGTTATCGCCAAATCTTTCGAAAGAATCCATGCCGCCAACCTGATTAATTTCGGCATATTGCCTCTTACTTTCTGCAATGAAAACGACTATGATAAAATTGATAAGGAAGACGAACTGGAAATTTCTGAAATAAAAAGAATAATTTCGGGAGACGGAAAGTTTCTGATGCGTAATAAAACAAAAGGCATTGCATTTTATGTAACTTGCGAACTTTCCGCTCGACAGAAGCAGATAATCCTGGCAGGCGGAGCTCTCAATATAAGTAACAAGGAATAACTGCTAGAGAAACTGCAGGATACTCCCGACAGCCATTGATTATTAGACATAACTGTTTATTTTGCATACAGGATATTTCCATTTGCGCTTTGAGTTTTACTATGCTCGTCCTCAGCGAGTGTCATTAATTCGACT
>AWGX01000458.1 GCA_000495415.1 Smithella sp. ME-1
ACGCCCAGGGCTGCGGCGCGGGCTTCAAGGGCAAAAAACTGGGCAGCTTCGGCGATATGGGAACTTTCAGCTTTGATTATGTCAAAACAGTTACCACCGGCGAAGGCGGTATGGTGATTACCAATAACAAAGAATTTTATCTGCGTTCAGAGTGGTATCATGACCACGGCCATGATCATAATCCCAAGGTCAGCCGCGCTCTGGAAGGCAGAACCATTCTCGGATTCAACTTCCGGATGAATGAACTGCAGGGAGCGCTGGGCCTGGCGCAGTTGCGCAAGCTGGATTACCTGATCGGTGAGCAGAAGAAAAACAAGAAGTTTATAATGGATGTGCTGGCGCAGGTTCCCGGCGTAGGCTTCCGCGCGAAACCGGATCCCGAAGGCGATTCCGCCACATTTTTAGCATTCAATATGCCGAGTGAAGATCAGGCGCAGAAATTTCAAAATATGCTTAGCGCTGAAGGCGTGGATACTGTCTGCTATAAGAGAAATTTATGGCACTATGTACCGAACTGGGAACATTTTCTGGCGAAATCAACAGCCAACTCGAAAAAATATCCTTTCAGCAATCCGGCTTATAAAGGCAAGGTGGAGTATAAGAGAGAAAACATCCCCCACGCTGAAGATATTCTGGGACGAACACTGGTTATGGGCATATCCGTGAAGATGAGTCAGGAAAAACTGGATTCAATCAGAAAAGGGATAGAACAGGCCGCTAAAAATATGTAACAAACTTGCTTTCCTTCGTATAACTTTGTTGGCAGCATCGTCGGCTTCCTCGACGTATTATAATATACGCTTGCGGAGCCGACTCCTAGCCTTCGCGGTGTCATCTTGAGTGCGAAGAAGAATAACAAACTCAATCTCCTTTGTATAACTCTCTGCCCGGCGGATGCCTGGGTTGTTGGGTTTCTTAACGTATATGCAGGGGCTGTTCCCGGGACAGCCCGCAATTTTCGGTGCATTCAGGGTAACGCGTCCTTAAGTATCTTCGGATATAAAGGTTGTTAAATTAATAGTTTTTAAAGGAAAAAGGTGATATTAACCTACTAAGAGATGATTATGTAATTTTAAATATTTCAAATATTTTGCTTGACAATAAATCTGAAATTGCATAAGTCTCTCTATTCAATTTTTTACTAAGATGGTGGTTTTATTATGAAGACATATATGGCAAATGCTCAAACGGCAGACAAAAAGTGGTACATTGCTGATGCTTCCGGTAAGGTATTGGGAAGATTCGCCAGTGAAATAGCTTCGCGTTTGAGAGGAAAAAATAAAGCAACTTATACGCCGCATTGTGATACCGGCGACTTTATCATCGTTGTTAATGCTGAAAAGATTGTACTTACGGGTAAAAAGCTGACCGATAAAGTTTATTATTCATATTCGGGTTATCCCGGCGGACTAAGAGAGACTACCGCGGGAAAAATGTTGGCGGAAAAACCGGAAAATTTGATTCGTTTCGCGGTTCAGGGAATGTTGCCCAAAACTAATTTAGGTCGTAAAATGCTGAAAAAACTGAAAGTTTATGCCGGTAATGCCCATATTCACGAAGCTCAGTGTCCGGAAAAGTTATCTATTTAGTTGATATAACATTACAAACAAGATATTGGAGAAATCATGGCGCAACAACGTTTTTATGCAACAGGTAAAAGAAAGAGTGCAATTGCCCGTGTTTATATGAAAGCGGGTAGTGGTAACATAGTAGTCAATAAAAGAAGTTATGATGAATATTTTACTCGTCCCAGTCTGAAAATGATAATCAAACAACCGTTTGAAATAACTGGAAAAAAAGATCAGTTTGATTTATATGTTAATGTAAGTGGTGGCGGAGTAGCCGGTCAGGCCGGAGCGGTAAAACAGGGAATTTCTAAAGCTCTTCTGGAGTATGATGCCGAGTTGCGGTCAGTTTTGAAAAAGGCGGGCTTTTTAACCAGAGATGCCCGTGTCAAAGAACGGAAAAAATACGGTCAGCCCGGAGCAAGGAAAAGATTCCAATTCTCCAAACGTTAAAATTCAACAGGGGGGCTTCTGGCCTCCCTTTTTTTTGGGGGATTTTATGATTAAGGCAGCAATATTTGGAGCAAGCGGATATACTGGTCAGGAATTAACCAGAATTTTATCGGGGCATCCTGAAGTAACGTTGGTTGCCGTTACGTCGAGGCGTTTTGCCGGTAAACAGGTATCGGAAGTATTTCCTGCTTTGCATGGCCTGACTTCTTTGAAGTATCAAAACGCAACACCGGCAGAGATATGCAAGATTTGCGATGATGTTTTTCTTGCTCTTCCTCATGGTATTTCCATGGAGATTGCTCCGGCTTTTATAAAGGCTGGCAAAAAGGTTATTGATTTAAGCGCCGATTATCGCTTAAAAGATTTGAAGGTTTATGAAAACTGGTATGTAAAACACTCCAGCGCCAAATTCATAAAAGATGCTGTTTATGGTATTCCCGAGCTTTACCGGCAACAAATTAAGAAATCGAATTTAATAGCTAACCCCGGCTGCTATCCGACAAGTATTATTCTGGGTCTTGCTCCGGCACTGAAAAAGAGTTTGTTGGATGTATCAACTATTATTGCAAATTCGGCCTCGGGAGTAAGCGGTGCGGGGCGGGAACCGCTGATAGGGTCGATTTTTTGTGAAGTTGACGGCGGATTTAAAGCATACAAGGTCGGAAAGCACAGGCACCTGCCGGAAATTGAGCAGGAACTAAATGCTTTGGCCGGTAAAAAATTTGCTATTTCGTTTACGCCGCATTTACTACCGGTGAAGCGAGGCATTTTGAGTACGATTTACGCGAAATTGAAAAAGGATGTTTCTTTGAAAGATATACATTCTCTTTACAGCTCTTTTTACGAGGGAGAAAAATTTATCCGGATTTGTCCGGAAGGTGTATATCCCAATATTTCTTCTGTTTGCGGATCGAATTATTGCGATATAGGATTGGCTGTAGATTTGCGAACAAAGAGAGTTATTATAATGGCGGCAATTGATAATTTGATTAAAGGCGCTGCAGGACAGGCTGTGCAAAACATGAACATCATCTGCGGTTTTGAAGAAGATGCCGGTTTGAAAATAGCGCCGCTTTATCCCTGATGAAAGTAAAATAGAGTATGTCTCAGAAAATATTCAATACCGCGACAAGAAAAAAAGAAGTTTTCCAACCTATTAAGGAAGGAACTGTCGGCATATATGTCTGCGGTATAACCACCTATGATGTCTGCCATGTAGGACATGCCCGTGCGGCAATCGTCTTTGATGTTGTGGTCAGACATTTGCGGGCACGTGGATATAAGGTAACCTATGTAAAAAATTTCACCGATGTTGACGATAAGATTATCGAGCGCGCCAACAAAGAAGGTGTCAGTATTGCGGAAATATCGGATCGCTATATAAAAGCGCATGATGACGATATGGCGGCGCTGGGAGTTCAAACGCCCACGGTAACTCCGAGAGCTACCGAACACATGGATGATATAATTGCTTTAATCAATGTGCTCGAAAAACAGGGATATGCTTATAGTGTCGATGGAGATGTATATTTTTCAATAAGCAATTATGGTAAATATGGTGGTTTATCCGGTCGTAACCTTGAGGAAATGGTTGCCGGTGCACGCGTGGACATCAATGACAAGAAAAAGAATCCTTTAGATTTTGTCCTCTGGAAAAAAAGTAAAGAAGGAGAACCTTTTTGGGAAAGTCCATGGGGCCAGGGTCGCCCGGGCTGGCACATTGAATGTTCCGCCATGAGCCGCCGCTATTTGGGAGAAACTTTCGACATTCACGGTGGCGGTGAAGATTTAATTTTCCCGCATCACGAGAATGAAACCGCGCAATCGCAGGCAGCAACAGGAAAACCGCTGGCCAAGTACTGGATACATAACGGTTTTGTAAAAATTGATTCGGAAAAAATGTCCAAATCTTTGGGTAATATATTTCCTGTTAGAGAAATAATAAAAAATTATCATCCGGAAGTATTGCGTTTATTTATACTCCAGAGTCATTACCGCAGCCCGGTTGATTATTCGGAAAGTTCGCTTACAGAAGCCAGGGCCGGTTTAATCAGATGTTACACAACATTAAAGATTATAAAAGAAGTTCTGGACAAATTATCCGCTGATACGGCCAAAGCCGGGAACAAGCATTCGGAAAAAAAGGATGATTATATTGGCAAGCTTAATAAGCTTGTGGATAAATTTGATGCTGCCATGGATGATGATTTCAACACGGCTCAAGCTTTAGGTAATGTCTTTGATATGGTCAGGCTTGCAAATAATTTCATTGTTGATGAAAAACACATGCCTGATTATATTAAAGCTGAAATTTTAGCAGAAGCAAAAAAAGTATTTAATCATTTTGGAGCAGTGCTGGGAATTTTTCAAAGTGATGCCGACCAATTTTTTGTGTCTGATAAGGAAACCGAATTACGTAAACGAGGCTTGGACATAGAAAAAATAGAAGATTTGATTAAACAGAGACAAGCCGCCCGCAGCCAAAAAGATTGGGCTAAAGCAGATGCTTTAAGGCAGGAACTGGGGCGTCTTCATATTATTCTTAAAGATTCTGCTGATGGTACAAGCTGGATAATTGAGTAAGTCCCATTCAAAAAATGCTGTCTTTGTCGGCAGATAGCGTGGGCTTCAATTTAAATATACATAACATATACCTTCTTGCCCCGGTGAATCGGGATAAGTCAATTCGCAGGTTTCAGTTCGCTACGTTTTTGAAACTGGAGTTTCATTATAATTCGAGTTTCACTGACTCTTCGATATTTTCTGTGTAACCTCCGAAAATAGTGGAAATATCAAAGAAAAAGGTATAAATGTATTAATTACAACTTTAACTTGGTGAGGAATATTATGAAAAAATCATCAACAAAAATATCCTTATTAGTCATTATTTGTCTAGGATCGTTACTTCTTTTAGGGCTTCGTAACGACAGCAGTGCCGCACTGGATAAAAACATTTACAAAGGTATTAGAACATTCAATGAAGTTTTCGATATGGTACAGAAAAATTACGTTGATGATGTTGAGTCACCGACTTTAATTCAAGGTGCGATCAACGGTATGGTCAAAGCTCTTGATCCTCACAGTGCCTTTATGACGCCGGATTTATATAAAGAACTGGAAGTGGAGACACAGGGGTCTTTTGGAGGAATTGGCATTGAGATTACAATTTTAAAAGATGTTTTGACAATCGTTTCACCAATTGAAGATACTCCTGCATATGTTGCCGGCTTAAAATCGGGCGATCAGATTCTGAGAATTGATGGCAAATCTACTAAAGATATAACTATCATGGAAGCCGTAAAGAAACTGCGCGGTCCCAAGGATTCTAAGGTTACGGTAACAATCATGAGGGAAAAAATGTCTACACCGAAGGATATTGTGTTAACACGCGCCATTATTCAAATCAAAAGTGTCAAATTCAAAACATTTGAAGATGTTGGATATATTCGTATCGCTGCTTTTCAGGAAAGAACAGCGGATGATTTAATCAAAGCACTAAAGGAAGTAACTAAAAAACTTAATCCGATGAAAGGTTTGGTGTTGGATTTGAGGAATGATCCGGGTGGGTTGTTGAATCAGGCAATAGAGGTTTCCGATGTATTTCTAAAATCAGGCACGATTGTTTCCACTCGTGGACGAACAAAAAGTATGGAGACAAAAGCAACAGCAAAAGACAATGGCAATGAAATAATTTGTCCGATAGTTGTTTTGGTTAACGAAGGTACGGCCAGTGCCGCAGAAATTGTTGCCGGAGCTCTGCAGGACAACGGCCGGGCGTTGATTGTTGGAACGCAAACTTTTGGTAAAGCATCAGTGCAGACAGTTATTCCACTGGAAGATGGTTCCGCGCTTAAGCTGACGACTGCTCGTTATTACACGCCGAAAGGGCGATCAATCCAGGCAGAGGGAATTAAACCGGATATTGTTGTTAAGTATATCAAGCCAAAGGAGGATGACTCTACGGCCTGGTGGGAAGACCGGGTTAAAGAAAAAGATCTCAAAGGGCATATAAAACCGACCAAAGAAGACGGAACCAAGGTTGATGAACCTCAGACTCAAGAGGAAAAAGACCCTTCCGATTTAGTTAATGACAATCAGCTCAAAACGGCCATTGATATCTTAAAAAGCTGGGATATTCTGAAGAAAAACGTGAACAGCTAAATTGTTCATAGGGAGTTAGAAAATAATATTTATGAAATTGCACAAGCGTGTCTTTCCTGCACTGTTGATATTTTTAATAGTTTTAACAACTGCAGGCATTATTTATGTTCTGCTATTTCAAGAAGAGCCGTCAGTCGTTAAAGAGCCGGCAAAAGAAACAAAGAAAATAGTGCCACGGAAAGCAGCAGCAGTAATACCCAAGAAGGAAAAGGCACAACCTTCACGTCCCAAGTCTGTTTCGTTAAGACAGGTAGCGATTATTATTGATGACATCGGTTATGATCTGAAACAAATACAAGAGTTATTGAAAATTAATGCCGATATAACATTTGCTGTTTTGCCGTTATGTCCTCACTCCAGAGATGCAGCAGAAATGTTTCATAAAGCTAACAAAGAAACGCTCCTGCATTTGCCGATGGAACCTCTTTCTTATCCGCGCGAGAAACCGGGTCAGGGTGCTCTTTTTACGGATATGAGTAACGAAGAGATTGTTTTTCAATTGGAAAAAAATATTGCAGCGGTACCCCATATTTCCGGAGTTAATAATCATATGGGTTCGAAGTTCATGATGGATGAAAAAAAACTTGCGGTGGTTTTTAGTAAGTTAAAAAAGAAGAAGTTATTTTTCGTGGATTCACGCACTACGCCTGATACGAAAACTTTCGTCGCTGCAGAAAAAGTAGGCTTGCCGGTAGCCGTGCGAAATATATTTCTTGATAATAATCGTGATTACAATGAGATTTATAATATATTGATCAGTGTTGCGAAAAAAAATGGTGATAATTCACCTGTGATTATTATCGGCCACCCTTATCCAGAAACCATACGTGCTGTAAGCGACGCGGTAAAGGTATTAAAAGAAAAAGAAATATCGATTGTTCCTGTATCACGGATAATAAAAAAACAAAAAACGTCGAGGTAGATGTTAATAAATTTGTTCATTGACGAAGTTAACAGTGTGATATGCAAAAAAAACAAAGATATGCGGTATTCATCTTAATTCTGGTTTTTATAAGTTTGTACGGCTGCAGCCACCTGTCAACCGCTCCGGTTTCTTCTACATCGAAAACATCAACAGATGCAGCTTATCATTATTCCTTAGGTGTTCTTCTGCGTTTGAACGGTAAAATTGAAGAAGCAACGGAAGAGTTAAAACAGGCGATTGCTGCCGATCCCGGATCTTCATATCTGACGACAGAGCTTATTTCTCTTTACACGGAACAGGGCGATCTCGATCAGGCCATATCGCTGGGCGAAGAAATGCTTTCTAAAAATCCTAATAATATAGAACTCCATCTGATTATGGGTGGATTATATCTTAATATTCACGAAAATAAAAAAGCTATCGCCGAACATAAAAAAGTAATTGAACTCGATCCCAAAAACATTATGGGACATTTTTATTTGGCGATAATTTACGCTGAAGAGAAAAGGTTTGATAAAGCTGAAGAAACATTTAAGAAGCTTTTAAAAATCGATCCCGATAACATTATGGGCACGTACTATTACGGTAGAGTTCTTATGAAAATGACGCGGTTGGAAGAAGCCGAAAAGATGTACAAAAAGTCTATATCCTTAAATCCGTACTTTGAAATGGCTTTATTTGATTTGGTTGCACTATACGAAAAGCAGGAGAAACTGGACAAAGCTATTGAAGTTTATCGCCATTATCTGGAGATTAATCCTACACGGCTAAATTTTAAGGTTAAAATAGGAGAGCTTTTAATCAAAGGGAAAAAATATGAGGATGCGGAAAAAGAATTTCTGGAAGTGTTAAAAGTTGATCCCGATAACCGTGACGTGAGAATTGCACTTGGTCTTTTATATTATGATATGCAAAAGCTTGATTTGGCTGTGGGTGAATTTTCCACAGTGCTGAAAAAAAATCTTACAGATGACAAAGTCCGCTATTTATTGGCTAGTACTTATGAAGAAAAGGGCGAGAATAAGTTGGCGATGGAGGAATATAAAAATATTTCCAGTTCATTCGAATTATACGCAAGCTCACAAATTCGCGCCGGACTGATTCTTAAAAAAGATGGTAAACTTTCCGAGGCCATTGATTTAATCAAGAAAGGCATTAAGAAAAAGAATGATCAAATTCCTTTTTATCTTTTTCTCTCGGCACTTTATGAAGAGGCTAAAGATATAATTGCCGCTGAAAATACATTGAAAGAAGGAATTAAAATTGCTCCAAAGGAAATAGATTTACATTATGCGTTGGGCGTAATTTATGAAAAGACCAATCGTCTTTCTGAAAGTGTCAAGGAAATGGAAACGGTTTTGGCCATTGATCCGGACAATGCCGAAGCACTTAATTTTATAGGATACAGCTATGCTGATCGGGGTATAAATCTTGATGAAGCGGAGCAAATGATTATTAGAGCTTTAAAATTTAAACCGAATAACGGTTATATGTTAGACAGCCTTGGTTGGGTTCATTTCAAAAAAAATAAATTAAACAGTGCAATGAAGCATTTGAAACAAGCATTGGAACTTTTGCCTGACGATGTAAATATAATTGAGCACATGGGTGATGTTTACGTAAAATTAAACAAAATTAAGGAAGCTGAGGAGATGTATAATCGCGTACTGAAAATTGATCCCAAAAACAGCCTGGTGCAAAAGAAGCTTGAAGATTTAATAAAGCAAAAATGACTATAAACCTGTAATATTTTATAGAAAGATTCTTTAATGCTCAAAAAAACCCCACTCTTGTATTATACGATAAGCTTTTTATCGCTTGCGGTGCTCACCAGTTGTTGCCTTAAACAGGCAGTCATATATGACAATTTGCCATCGGAAAAAATTCTTGCATCCATCTCCAATACCATTGCCGAAGACGATATCTTAAGCGCTGTTGTACAGATCGATTTGGTTACGTCTAACGGTTATCATCCGGCAAGGGCAGCCTTGATTATAAAAAAACCTTCTTATTTAAGGTTAGAGCTGCTTCCGGTAATCGGGACACCCGATTTTTTCCTTGCTGCTTCTCCTGCAAAAATGAGTATTTTTCTACCTGCAAAAGGAGAATTTTACCATGGACAACCGACCGCTGCCAATCTGCAGCGATTTTTGCCCTGGCCAATTGATATTGAGGAGATAGTAATGATTTTTGCCGGTACATATCCATCTATGAAGGATATGTTTAGTGATTACCAAAGTTATCAGGAACAAGATCTTCTACGCATAGAAATGACAGCACAATCGGGATGTTCACAAATTATCTGGGTGGGGAAAAATAACAGGTTAATGAAACTCGTTCGCAAAAATGAGCATGGCAAAGAAGTATATAACGTTAAATACGATAACTATGAAGAACAGAACCCTGTTGCCGGAGAAATTACAATCAACATGGCTGACGGAGTGACGTCAGTATCAATAAAGTATTCGGAATTAAAAATCGAGAAAGCAACCGACTTATCGATTTTTAACCTGCCGGTGCCCGATAATGTTAAAACAATTCCGCTGGACTGAAGGGCTGTTGACCGGATGCGCATCCCGGTAAGGGAGTGCAATAATAAATGGTAATATTCCTTGCCGGTAAAAGCCGGGGGCTTTTACAAAACGCTCCCGGCATACGCCGGGCAAGCATCTGCCGCCTCGATATCATCTTTGAT
>AWGX01000459.1 GCA_000495415.1 Smithella sp. ME-1
AGGATTTTACCGGATTGTCTTCACCTTATGAAATGCCCGACGAACCGGAACTGACTATAGATACCAAAAATTCCACGGTTGAAGAATGTGTAAACACTTTGTATAAGTATCTGTCAATAGACTTTATCAGCTTGAGTTCCGGGACATAAAAACAATTGTCTTTCGGTACAGAATACTCATAATTAGAGAATTTAGTGAATGATCCGTATATCCGATGGCTTATATGGTAAATCGAACTAAA
>AWGX01000460.1 GCA_000495415.1 Smithella sp. ME-1
GGGGGGAATGCTGCATCCGCGTCTGGATAGCATTTTAAGCCGTTTTCTAAAGTTAGGAATAATTTCATCAATGCAGGGGGAAAATTCCGGTGTCGCTCAATGTAAAGACAAAGAGACAAACTTTTTGATTCGTCTTTTTCTGGCAACCGCTCTAAGAGAAGCGTGGGAAGAAGTCGGTTTAAATCCTTTAAACGTGGTATTTTTGGGCGCCCTGCCCTCTTACTCCCTGACTTTATTCGCCAGAACTATTTACCCCTTTGTCTGCGTCACGCCTAAACATTTTACATATAAACTAAGCCCCGAAGTAGAAAAGGTTTTAGAAATTCCGCTTAGCCTTTTCTTCGATAGTGCCAATTACGCCATACTGAACATTAAAACATCTCCGAAAAGCGATTCAACATCCATGAAATATAATTGTGTTGTTATTCCTGACGGTCAGGGAGGCGAAGATATTCTATGGGGTGCTACATTCAAGATAATTGATAATTTTCTAAGCACAATTTCCGATGATAACCTGCCCGTTTTTGCGCCTTCCCGGATAATCAATAGAGTTTTATCTACTAATTACATGTCACGGAAAAGTTGATTTTGCATATATCTGCAAAATTATCGCATCACATCACTTGGTTCATCGTACTTGACAACTTAAACGATGATTAAGATTTCTTCTTCTCTTTCTCATTATTCTGAGCGGGCACTGTAAATAAATCAAAAAGATTTTTAAACGGCGAAAGAGTGGTCAAATTCTGTGGATCAATTTTGGAATAACTTTCGCCGTATTCGATCCATTTTTTGAATTGATCGTCAGCCATATTTCGGAATAAAAGATAATTCTTAATGGTTTGCTCCAGATACTTATCAAAAAAATCTGTCAGAACATTTTCACCATACTGAATAATCAAATATAACAGAGGAGCGGGAAGAAGATATTTCTTTTTACGCGCTTCTTCAAAAACAATTTGTGTGAGTATCGCGGAAGTAACATCTTCACCGGTTTTGGCATCAGTCACTTTAATTTGTCTGCCCTGTTTAATGACATCGGTTACATAATCCAGCGTTACATAAATACTTTTTTCCGTTTCATAAAGTCGTCGATTCGTGTATTTTTTAAGCAAAAGTACATTATCATTCATATTTGCACTCCCTGACTTTTCCTTACGACATTATTATGAATCTTGCAACATAAAATATTAATTATCACGGATTATACAATTACTTCTCAAGCGTATATAATTGTATTTATTACATATTAATAAATATGGATACAAGAAATCAGCACCATATAAATATATTGCATTGCAACATTTTTTCTATTGACAAACTAAAAATACTGTTTATAATACAACCATAGAAAAAAATACAAAAGGAGTATTTACTATGGAAAACAAGAAAATTGCCAAGCAATTGATCGATTTTAATAAGTCGGCATTCGAATCAGGTTATAATAGTATTTT
>AWGX01000461.1 GCA_000495415.1 Smithella sp. ME-1
CCATAGTAATGATTATGCGGTCTCTAAGAATTATATATCGTGCGAAGACATTTAATTACACAGATTTATTTTACGCTATAATTTTCAGTGAAATATCGGCGCCACGAACGGAATGGGTAATTTCCCCCACAGAAATAAAATCAACTCCGATAGCAGCGATATCGGCAACATTTTCCAGACTAACATTTCCGGATGCTTCTAAAAGTGTACGTCCATTTACCAAATCAACTGCTTTTTTCATTGTCGGGATACTCATATTATCAAGCATAATGACATCAACATCGCACTTCAGAGCTTCTTTAACTTCTTTGATGTTCTTAGTTTCGACTTCTATTTTCATAAACGGATTTTTTCTTTGTGCCTTCACAGCGGCAGTAATGCTACCGGCAGCTTCGATATGATTATCTTTAATTAATATCCCATCGTATAGGCCGATACGGTGATTACGTCCGCCTCCGATACGTACCGCCATTTTATCGAGAATTCGCAATCCCGGTACAGTCTTGCGTGTATCCAAAATTATT
>AWGX01000462.1 GCA_000495415.1 Smithella sp. ME-1
TATTTAATTGCCGGAGCAATAATAATCGATTAACAACTTTTTAATATGAACTTTTGTCGTATAATCATACCACTTTATCATTTTCAGAAGAATCATTTTTCTTACTTATGCCTCTGAAACAGGAAGAAAGTTTCGCTTCGGAAGGTGTGTTTGTCGGGAAGACATAACGCACGGCGCGCTCATAAAACAGGTAATCCCATGCCCAGTTGATTAAAACCATAACTCTGTTGCGAAAACCAATTAGATTAAAAAGATGGATGACCAGCCACATTACCCAGGCAAAAAATCCGGTAAAAGTACGGGAGCCGATGGCAACCCCGGCAGCTTTACGGCCGATGGTAATCATCGATCCGCGATCTTTATATACAAAAGGTTGTAGCGTTGAATCTGCAATTTGTTTTAAAATGTTTCGCGCAGATGCAACACCGGACTGAATAGCAACCTGTGCTACCATAGGCAGAACACGCTCTCCCTCACTTATCGATGCTAAATCACCGATGACATAAATATTCTGATGATCATTAATTTGCAGGTATTTATTAACTTTCACACGGCCGTCGTGTGCAACCGGTATGTCGGAAGCTGCTGCTATGCCTTCTCCTTTTACACCTGCCGTCCAGATAACCGTATTCGTTTCAATATCACCACCATCTTTTAAAATGACCTTATCTGGAAAAACTTCGGCCACTGTCGCCTGCAAACGCACATCCACTTCCATTTCCCGTAATTGACGGACTGTGTAATCACGGATATTCGCAGGCATGGACGAAACCAGTTGTTGCGCCGCCTCTAAAAGGATTATCCGTGCTTCAAAAAAATCGACACCGGGATAATCTTTCAATAACGGACCATGGATTAGTTCCGTCAGCGCTCCCGCGTATTCCACACCGGTAGCGCCGCCGCCGACAATGACGAACGTGAGCAAACTCTTTCTTCTTTTTTCATCCGGTTCTCTTGCTGCCGTCTCAAAGCAGCAGATGATGTGATTTTTCAATGTAACGGCTTCTTCCAGCGTTTTGAGGAAATAGGCGTGTTCTTCTACTCCCGGTACATTAAAGGTTGAAGTTACGCTGCCGCTGGCCAGTATCAGATAATCATAAGAAATTGTTTCGCTGTCAGTTTCTATTTGATGATTTTGCAGATCAATCCGACGCACGTGCGCCAAAACAAAATCGATGTTCGATGTTTTCGTAAATATACTGCGCACAGGATAGGCAATATCTTCGGCGGTGAGTTCCGCTGCCGCTACCTGATAAAGAAGAGCCAAAAAGGTGTGATAATTATTGCGGTCGACCAATACCACTTTCACTGGCTGATCAGCCAGTGTACGCGCCGCCCATAAACCGCCGAATCCCCCGCCAATAATGACGACTCGCGGTTGTTTGCTTTCAGTTGAATTTCCCAATAACTCACCTGCGGAATGATTCAATTATTCCAGTGAATACATTGTTCAATCTTTAACTAACTGTCACGACCGTTATTTGCTATTTTTTTGTTTTCGTAATCTTTTTGCGTACACTTGCCGATTTTTTCTTTTTCAGCGACGTGATCGGCTTGTGCTTTTTTGCCGGTTTCACAACCTGTTTACTTTCTTTTACCGGTTCCAGCGCCAGCTTTATGACCTCCATCATATCATTGACAAAATGGAATGAAATACTCTTTTGCACATTGGCCGGAATATCTTCAAGATCTTTGCGGTTCCAGGCTGGCAATAAAATAGTTCTAATACCGGCACGATAAGCCGCAAGAACTTTTTCCTTGATTCCGCCAACCGGCAGCACAGTGCCGCGCAACGTTATTTCTCCGGTCATAGCCAACTGCTTCTTTACTTTGCGGTTGGTCAACAAAGACGTCAGTACCGTGAGCATCGTCACGCCCGCCGACGGACCGTCTTTGGGAATCGCTCCTGCCGGCACATGAATATGGATATCCATATTGTCAAAAAACTCTGAATCCACACCTAGTTCCTCAGCGTTCGTGCGGATAAAGCTCAATGCCGCCGCCGCCGATTCTTTCATAACGTCACCCAATTGTCCGGTAAGCGCAAGACCTTTCTTACCTCTCATGGCCGTGGCTTCAATAAATAATATGTCGCCGCCCACCGGTGTCCAGGCCAGGCCGATGGCTATGCCAGGCCTGGTAATCCGCGAGTCTGTATCGGTTGGAACCCGCACCGGTCCTAAATACTTGGGGATGTCCTCATCCGTCAGTGTTTTGGATTTGATTTTATCTTCGGCAATCTGAGCCGCTACACCCCGACAGGCATTGGCAATTTCCCTTTCCAGATTACGCACACCCGCTTCGCGCGTGTAACCGGTAATAATGGTGTTAAGCGCTTTTTCGTTTAATCTAAACTGCTCGGCGCTCAGGCCGTTTTCCTTCAATTGCCGCGGAATTAAATATCGCTCGGCAATCTTTACTTTTTCTTCCTGCGTGTAGCCTGTCAGTTCAATAACTTCCAGCCTGTCGAGCAGCGCCGGAGGAATCGTGTCCAGCATATTAGCCGTCGTGATGAACATGACATGCGATAGATCGAATGCGACATCCAGATAATGATCGGAAAAAGTATTGTTCTGCTGCGGATCCAAAACCTCCAGCAGAGCCGACGAGGGATCCCCGCGAAAATCGCTGCCTACCTTGTCTATTTCATCAAGCATAAACACCGGATTATTCGACTCCGCGCGTCTCAGTCCCTGAATGATACGTCCGGGCAAAGCGCCAATGTAAGTGCGGCGATGACCTCTGATTTCAGCCTCATCGTGTACACCGCCCAGCGATATGCGCACAAATTTGCGTTCGAGCGCCCGGGCAATGGAGTGTCCCAGCGATGTCTTACCGGTTCCCGGAGGACCAACAAAGCAAAGAATAGGTCCCTTGGAATCAGGCTTCAGCTTGCGCACCGCGAGATATTCGATAATGCGCTTCTTGGGTTTGGTCAAACTGTAATGGTCTTCATCCAGAACCTGTCGGGCTTTGCTTATATCCAGGTTATCGACTGTTGAATTATGCCAGGGAAGAGCGGTTATCCAATCCAGATAGGTCGAAGAAACCGTATATTCCGCCGAGGAAGGATGCATGCGGGACAAGCGTTCCAGTTCCCTTAGAGCTTCTTTTTTTGCTTCTTCAGGAAGATTTTTACCTTCAATTTTTTTCCGGTATTCTTCCGTCTCTACGGTATTTTCATCCGTTTCACCCAACTCCTGCCTGATAGCTTTCATCTGTTGACGCAGGTAATATTCTCTCTGGCTTTTATCGATATCATCCTTGACTTTGGTTTGTATTTTATTGCCCAGCTCCAGAACTTCCTTTTGATGATTAACCATACTGGTAACCGCCTTGAGACGTTCCTTCACATCAGAAACATTCAGCACTTTTTGTTTTTCATCCATGGGCGCGTTGATAATCGAAGCAATCAAATCAGCCAGAATGCCGGCATCAGTAATGGACTTTGCCATCGGACCGAACTCCGGAGGAATAAAGGGAGAGAGCCTCAATATCTGATCAAACAATGAAAGCAAATTAGACATCAGGGCTTCGATTTCCAGATCTTTAACTATCTTTTCCTCAATCAATTTGATCCGCGCCTGCTTATAAGGTTTACCTTCGATAAGTTCTACTATAGAAAAACGGCTGATGCCCTGCAAAAGCATTTGCGTATGATTTTCCGCGGTCTTGACCATCTTCATAATTATGGCGCATGTCCCTATTTCATGAAGATCGTCCAGTGTATATAGATCCGGATTATCAGGCTCTTTTTTAAACATAACCAGACCTATGATCCGGTCTTTCGTCATAGCTTCATCTACCAGCACAGACAGGTTACCCATGACCTCCAGTGGAATCATGGTCTTGGGAAATACCAGCACCTTTTGCAGGGGAAGAATCGGAATCACTTCCGGGATATTAAAACTACTTTTATTTTCTGTGACGTTTTGTTCCGTCATGCGAACCTCCAAATGTTTTCTTTGAGAAAATAATCAGCGGTTATTCGCTATTTCGTCGCAATGACCGAAACGCGATGCACTTTGCCGGCCGACAGCTTGTTCATGCGCACCACCAGAATGCCGTCGGCGTAAGAAGCTACTGAGGATTGCACATCCACTGACGCCGGCAGCACAATGTTTCTTTCAAAATAGCCGTGCGGAATTTCTGCCTGACAGTAACGCGCGTTATGCAAAAGCTGAATCGCCTTACGAATGCCGGCGATTTTAATTCTTTTACGGTCAACTTCTATATTCAAATCTTCCTTGTTGATCCCTGCCATGTCCGCAAGCACAATAACTTCATCAACCGATTCGTAAACATCTATATTGGGTTGCCAGTTGCATTTGTAATTTTTGAAGGCCGGACGCACCAGATGAAATACTTCATCAACCGCTTTTTGAAACTCATCTTCAAAGCTACCGCCGAAATTAATCTTTATATACGTCATTTATGCCGCCCTTTGGATTAATTTTATAATACTCTTTGAGTATAGTCATTTGATGAGGATTTGTAAAGACCACATTTAAAAATCCGGCAGGTCACTCTTTGCCTTTCTAATCTTTCAGGCAACGCACTGTTTCCTTACTACTTTCTTGTTGTTGTAAGGTATTGTACTGCTTTTTCCAGCCCGTCAAGGGTCAGCTCGAACATGGGGAATATTTTCCTGATCATGTCCGTTGTTCTGGAAAACTCCCATTCCCGCGGCGTCATCGGATTCAACCATACAGAATGGCGAAACGTCCGGGCCAGAAATCGCAAACGCTCTATACTGGAGCCGGTTGGTCGGGCATCCACGTAAATAGCTCCATTAGGGTGTTCAAGTTCGTAAGGAGCCATATTGGCATCTCCCAAAATGATTAAACGTGTTTCGGGGTCACGGCGAATGAAATCATCAACCATTTCCGGCTTGGATTGTCTTTGCGGATCAGCCCAGACCCGGCTGTAGATTGTGTTGTGAAAGAAGTAAATTTTCAGATCTTTAAACTGGGAACTTGCATAATGAAAAAGAGTTTGAACAACATCGATATACGGATCCATGGACCAGCCTCCGTTATCAATCATTAAAATAACCTTCAGGCGATCCGCCAGGCGGCGATCGAAGATGATCTCGATTTCTCCGGCATTGCGCATGGTTTCATAAACAGTTTTACCTATATTGACAATATCACGGGGACCGGCCGGCGTCATTCGCCGCAGTCTTTTCATAGCCTCACCCATCTGAAACTGGGTCAACGGGCCTTCCTGGGAATAATCGCGGTAACGACGCTCCAGCGCAACCTTGATGGCCGAATGGTTTTTCGATTCCCCGCCGACGCGCATACCTCCGGGATGAATTCCCGAATGTCCCGTTGGTGACGTTCCTCCTGTTCCGATCCACTTGCTGCCACCATGATGAGCTTCGGTTTGTTCCTTGAGACGATCGAGAAAATACTGAATCAGTTCTTCCGGCGTCATCCCTTTCAGAGTTTCTTTGTCGATACCCAGAGCTTTGGCAATCTCTTCCGGATTTTTAAGCCATTCCTCCAGCAGTGATCGGGCAACTGCCGTCAACTCCACCGCGGTAGGCTCTTCAAAAGAAACACCTTTAAAATGATTGGCAAAAATCCGGTCGTAAATATCAAAATATCTTTCACTTTTTATTAGAATTGTGCGGGCAGCCGTATAAAAATCATCGAGCGAATGCACGAGACCCAGGTTCATGGCTTTCTGCAAACGCAGGAAAGACGTCGGTGTGACGGGAATGCCCCGTTCTTTCAATGTATAAAAAAAATCTACAAACACAATTTAAACCTCAGCCGCGGGTTCTGGCAATCTGCTGGTTCGCCTGATAAAGATCGGCGCTTTTCTTGAACAGAATCCCCATAAAAGGAACCCTCCCCTGTTTAAGCGTTTTAGGTTTAAAGTCCGGATCGCTTTTCAGAGCGCGAATCCAGTTAATCAATTCCCGCGTGGCCGGCTTCTTTTCAATGCCCCTCAGTTCCCGCAGGCGGTAAAAAGTATTGATGCAAATATCGACCAGTTCTTCATCCAGATTCGGGAAATGAACATCCACTATCAGACGCATCATGTCGGGATTGGGAAAGGCAATATGATGAAAATTGCAACGCCCGAGGAATGGATCAGATAGATCCTTCTTCGCGTTGGATGTAATAATAATCACGGGGCGATGTTTGGTTTTAATGGTTTTATCAATTTCGATAATGTCAAACTGCATTTGATCGAGAACATCCAGCATGTCATCCTGAAAATCCGTGTCGGCCTTGTCGATCTCATCAATCAAGAGGACAGTCCTGCTATCAGCCATAAAAGCCTGGCCTATTTTACCCATCTTGATATAGGCTTCGATATTACTTACATCCCGATTGGAATCACCGAAACGGCTGTCATTAAGACGGGTCAGCGTATCATACTGATAAAGGGCTTCTATAAGTTTCATGCTGGATTTGACGTTTAAAACAATCAGGGGCATATGCAGGCTTTCGGCAATCGCATGGGCCAGCATTGTTTTTCCCGTCCCCGGTTCCCCCTTGAGCAAAAGAGGCATTTCCAAAACCATGGAGACATTTACAATTTCCGCCAGTTCATCATCCAAAACATATTTGGAAGCACCGCGGAACTGAGAATTTTTCTTTTCTAAAGACATAACAACTCCTTTTGTTTTTCAAGCACATAAGCGTTCGGCAGAGATTAATTAGAGACCTTTGCAAAGCTGCATAAAACCAGTAATTTTGTCATACTGGCGCAGAGACTGTGTCGCAATAATAAATA
>AWGX01000463.1 GCA_000495415.1 Smithella sp. ME-1
GCTATAGCAGGAAAGAAAAAGTAAATGATTATCCTTAAGCTGGAGGAGAAATGGCTAAAGCAGTAAGAAAAACTGGCAAGAAAAAAGAAAAGAAAAATATTACAGAGGGGATTGCGCATATTCAATCCACTTTTAACAATACAATTGTAACAATAACTGATTTAAGCGGTAATGTAGTAGCCTGGTCGTCAGCCGGCCTGCAGGGTTTTAAGGGCTCGCGCAAAAGTAC
>AWGX01000464.1 GCA_000495415.1 Smithella sp. ME-1
GCACTGAATGGGCTAGGGGGCTTAGAGCTTACCAAACCCAATCAAACTCCGAATGCCGTTGTTCCAGATCGCAGTAGTCGGACTACGGGAGATGAGTTTCGTGGTCGAAAGGGAAACAGCCCAGATCATCAGCTAAGGTCCCCAAGTTTAGACTAAGTGGGAAACGATGTGGAGTTACAAAAACAACCAGGAGGTTGGCTTAGAAGCAGCCACCCTTTAAAGAGTGCGTAATAGCTCACTGGTCAAGTGATTCTGCGCGGAAAATATAACGGGGCTAAGTCTAACACCGAAGCTATGGATTGTGTCGAAAGACACAGTGGTAGGGGAGCGTTCTGTACAGCGGAGAAGGTCGACTGAGAAGACGGCTGGAGCGTACAGAAGTGAGAATGCAGGCATGAGTAGCGTAAAACACGTGAGAACC
>AWGX01000465.1 GCA_000495415.1 Smithella sp. ME-1
ATATGACAATGTTTCATTGAGACACTACACTAGAATAATAAGACAATAATTCTAAGGGAACTTTTACATAACTGGTGATTGGTTTCAAGCTTTTTTAATATATCATAGTGTGTTTCATTTTTAATGAAAAAGGCATGCTTTGCTCAATTTAAGTTATAATTGCAGATAACTTTTTAAAATAAAATATATAAGTTATCTTTGGTTGTTTTTACTTGCCCGCACTGTTTTTTTGACCTATAATTTCGCCGCATTTGTAAAGCTTCTATTTAAAAGCATATAATATCTGTGGAGAAAAGGTAAATGGCGATTATTATTGACGGTAATAAAATAGCACAGGATATTCGTAATGAAGTGCGTCAAAGTGTCCTTGAACTCAAGAGGCAAAAGGGGATTGTTCCGGGCTTGGCAGTTATTCTGGCAGGTGATGATCCTGCATCAAAAATATATGTTGGCAAAAAGGTGCAAGATTGTGCCGAAGTAGGTTTTTTATCCCGGGCGTATAAGCTTCCATCTGAAACCAGCGAGGAGAAGCTGATGGGGATTATCCGGGAATTAAATGATGATAAACTTATTCATGGAATTCTGGTGCAGCTTCCCGTGCCCAAACATATTCGCCCTGATAATATCATTGAAGCCATTGATCCCCGTAAAGATGTTGACGGCTTTCATCCTTATAATGTCGGCAGGTTAATTGCCGGCAGGCCTTGTCATCGTTCCTGTACACCATACGGTATACTGGAATTGTTTGATCGTAGCGGAATAGAACTGGCCGGTAAGAACGCGGTTGTTGTCGGTCGCAGCAACATTGTAGGTAAACCCATGGCATTCATGTTACTGGCTCGTAATGCGACAGTTACTATTTGCCATACAAAAACAAAAGATCTTGCCGTTGTAACCCGCAGGGCCGATATTTTGGTGGCTGCCGCAGGCAAAGCACAAATGATTAAAGGCGATATGGTTAAGGATGGTGTTGTCGTTATTGATGTGGGCACCAATCGTTTAGACAGCGGAAAACTTGTCGGCGATGTTGATTATGTTGCAGTGGCGGAGAAAGCCTCATATATTACACCGGTTCCTGGCGGAGTAGGTCCGATGACGCGGGCAATGCTTTTGAAAAACACGCTGAACGCGGCCCTGAGTTATCAAGAGACTTGAAAATTATTTAGTGTTTTGAACAGAAAAAATATTTTTAGACTCCCACTGTAATAATCTTTGCCCCAATAACATTTTATAGTCAAAATTGCCTTGACATACAAGTTTGGCTTCCATATGGTTTTAAAAATGCAACCACAAATTTTTACGGAGAATAATCTTATTAATAATAGCAGCCGCATTAAAGTTTTTCTTCCTATGGAGGTCGAGGAAGAAACAGTCGAAGTTGATTGCGATCTCTGTGGTGAAAGGAATCGTCAGGTACTATTCGTTAAAGAAGGATTTCCCCGCTGCCGCTGTACGAACTGTGGGCTTGTTTATGTCAGCCCAAGGCTCAAACGTCATTTAGAATTGCAGAAACATTACGGTACGGGAACAATGGGTGAAGAGCGATTAACACCCCAACAAGTGAAACGTTTGAAGAGGGCAGTCGCCGGAATCGAGCCCTGGCGTCAATTAAACAGATTTCTGGATATTGGCCCTGGTCGTGGCTGGTATCTTAGTGCAACTGCCGAGGCAGGTTGGGAAACCTGGGCAGTGGAAATTAATTCCAGAGCCCTGAGTTATTTAAAAAAACTGGTCTCCAGTCATATAATAGCTGCTCCAGCCGAAGAATTTGAATCGCAGGAGAATTTTTTTGATGTTGTGCGACTTTTCGATGTCATTGAACATTTAACCTCTCCCCGCCGTGTTGTAGAAAGAATTTTCAGGTCTTTGCGTCCGGGTGGCCTTTTGGAATTATCCACCACTAATTTTGCATCTCTCTCCATGATGATTAACGGACCGCAATGGATGTATTTGAACGGTACCGATCATATTATTCTTTTTGATCAGCATACAATGAATCGTCTGCTGACGCAGGTCGGTTTTCAGAATATCCAAATCAGCACCAGAGATTTTCACCTCAAACGCAGATTTTATCATCCGGAAAGAGAACTTCCACCTGGTTCAACTATTTTGCGGCCGTTCAGGAAGCTTATTGATGAAACCATTTTTTTAACTGCTTATGGGCATCAACTTTTGGTCAGAGCCATTAAACCGTCTGCATAAGCCAAAAAATTATTTACGATGACTCTTGTCAAATATAAAAAAGGGAATCTGTTACAAGAATAATGGTCTGAAATCAGATGAATGTTGATATTATCGTAGCAACATATAAACGATATGAACTTTTACAGGAAACTTTAAATAGTGTGGCAAAGCAGAGTTATCCGCACTGGAAGTGCTGGATTGCCGAAGATGGAGAATCGGAAGAAACTTATGAAGCTGTAAAACCGTTTCTAAAGGATGATCGTTTTAAATACTTGCCAGGTATACACGCGGGTTTCCCTGCTGTTCCGAGAAATCGCGCTATCAAACAGGGAAATTATAAAATCATAGCTATTCTTGATGATGATGATCTGTGGCTACCGAATAAACTGGAATGCCAGATAGATTTTTTAAAAGATCATCCAGAATGTGTTTTATTAGGATGTAATGCTTATTTTTGGGACGGAACGGAAAATTGGAATAAATCGCCATTGTATTTTAAAAAGGAAAGACTGGGAAAGATAAGTTATTATAAATTGCTCAGTCAAAATTATCTTATCCACTCATCTTTAATAGTTAGTAGAAAAGCTGTCGAACAAGCCGGTCTTTACAGTGAGAAACTTGATCCGCCAATAGGTGAAGACTATGAACTATGCCTACGTGTGGGGGCATTAGGTGAAATCTGGAGTTTGCCCGATCCTTATGTTGTTTATCGCCAGACCCCATCGACGTTTTATAAAAAATTAGATCGTCGTGATAGCTATAGAGCGGCAGTCAATGTTTTTGAATCGGTATTAAATGGTGTTGACAACGTGACCAGTCCTCTTTCGTATCCGAAGAATGCACATCTTGCCGTTGCCTGCCGACGTAAGAGAGACTTCTATCTTGCAGGACCCCGAGTCTTGGGGCAATTCAGATATAAATTACAAGCAAAAATAAAAAAATTTTTTGTTTTCAAAGGGAAATCAGAGTCATGAATAGATTTATTCAGTCGGGACTTAATTTCATACTGAAACAATTCGATCTCATTCTATGTGAATGCGAACAGGAATGGGAGAGGGAAGCTTTTGCCAGACTTTATGAATCACAAATTATAAAAGAAGCAGTTTTATGTTTATATCCTGCAGAGGGAATCGTATTCTCCAAGGATAGAGCTTTGCAGCTTCACGCGCTTTTGAGTTCATATTTGGAAAATGTAGTTTCTCCCGCACCATTGCACATTCTATACCGTGTTTCCACTTCACTGCATCAGAAAGCATACGATGAAGTCATAGAAATGTTTTCAGGTAAATTTTCGTTTACCAGACAATCTTCGTATGCTTCATTTAAAAATGACCTTGTAAAATTGCTGGAATCTTTACATGCTCAAAAAGTTTTTTTTCTTGTGGACGACATTCTTGTTATTGAAAAATTCGATATTAATGATTTTGCATTATTAGATACGGATAAAACAGTTCCTTCGTTGCGAATGGGATTAAATTTGAAGAAATGTTACACGGTTCAAAAAGAACAGCCGTTGCCGGAATTAATGCCCAACCCCGATATTAATGATAGCAAAATATTTTGGAAATGGGATCGGGGTTTGTATGATTGGTCTTATCCCTTATCCGTTGACGGTCATTATTTTTCAACACAGGAAATTACAACCATGACAAAATTGATTAATTTCTCTGCTCCCAATACATACGAGGATCAATTACAGAGATTTCGCCGTTTTTTCACGATTCGAACGGGTGTAGCTTATAAGAAATCAAAAATTGTTAATATTCCCTGCAATAAAGTACAGGAAGTAAACAAAAATATACACGGAAGCATTCATCAGGATTTTTTATTGGATAAATGGATGAACGGATATCAAATGGATTATCGAAGTATGTATGGTTACATCAACACCAGTGTACATGAAGAAATTCCCTTTGGATTTATTCAGCGTTAAGATCAGTTGAAAAATATTCATTTTAAAATTTTTTTATAGAGAACATCGGCAACTACAGCATGACCTGTCTTATTCATGTGGTCATCGAGTACGTAAAAATTATCATCATTAAGAATATTCGAGAAATCCACAATTATCATTTTGCGAATATAATCAGGGTAATCGTGGCGGGTGATCTTCTTCTTTAATGTTGCCGGGAATTCTTTATTGTCGTCGGCAATACGTCCATTCATGACGAAAGCGATAATCTGAACATTTTTAAAATCAAGATCACTATGTATGATAGCATTAATAAACAAATCGATTTCATCTTTATCAATAGGATTGTTCTCATCGCTGTTAGAATTATTAGAATAAAAGGTTTCTTTTATCCTATTTTCTATTTCCATCAACACGTATTTCCCAAAAACATATTTTTTCCGTTGATCTTCTGCAACATGGTAGTGGTATTTTTCTTTTGACATAGTCTGCAGTACATTATGGTCTAGGAAAAAAGATTTATTTTCCCCGAAGTCATTACCACAATATTGAATGATCAGGTATTTAAGCTTGTCTGTTGGAACCCTCTTCAGCATAATCATTTCCCGTGCCGTTCCATAAGAAGAAACGGAAGCGTTCAAAACTCTCATGCCGGTCTTTTGTTCGAGCAACTGCGCAAAAGTTTCTTCTTGATTTACACCCCAGCCCATTGCAAATGAATCTCCGGATACTATGATTTCGGGATGATCAAGGGATAGTTCGTCATCTCGTACTCCAATACTATTTATGAAATACGAATTGCTGAACTCTATACTGGAATGTATGCAATGGCCGGGTTTTAGAATATATCCGAGATTTTTATCAAACCGTGCACAGTTTGGAGAAAACTGAATGTTGTGGCGAATTTCTGAATTATATAAATGTCCGATGCTGTTTCTGATGATCATGGGACATTTTTTTAGAAGACTCGGGTGTTGAACCAGAAAAAAAATGAACAGTTCATAGAGCATCAGAAGAAAGATGATAAAGGCTACATTGAATAGAATAATTTTGAGAGCTTTTTTCATAGAATCAATCCAAGACATATTGCGCCTTTTGGTTTGACAAGATATTTTTTACAAATGTGCGTATGTTAATGATTTTTATTTTACATATCAATAAATATTTTCACAAAAAAGCAGACCCGAAGAGTCGATATTCTAAGAAATATTTACAAAAGATGCCACTTCATCAAACACTTTCATCATTTCCTTGTGATTTCTTTCTAATGAGTATTTTTGTCCTGTTATGGCTGCTTCTTCAGACATTTCCTGACGTTTTTTATTGTTCATGAGCAAGCGCATCTTATCCGCAAGATTAACAGAAACAGGTGGATGGGAAATTACATATCCGTCTTTCCCGTCGGTTATTATACCGGAGGCACCGTTGAACATGGTCGTAATGGAGGGAACGCCGCTGGCCATAGCTTCAATGACAACAAGAGAACATGCATCATAATATGTTGGAAGCACAAAGACATCGCTATTGGCATAATATTCATCAATAGATTTAACCCGTCCCGCAAAGATAACATTATTTTCGAGGCGAAATCGTTCTATAAGTATTTTTAACGAGCCGTATGGAGATCCTCCAACTACGATAATTTTGAAGTTATCATTTTTCGTTCTTTTCAGCTCGGCGGCGGCCTCAATAAGAGGTTCGATTCCCTTCTTTTTTAAATCATAAGACACAAACAGGAAGACAATGTCGTTATCAGTGACACCCCATTGATTCCGTAATTTTCCTCTTATCTTTTGTTGCAATGAAGTATTGTAGCGTTTTGTATCAACACCGTTATAAATAATTTCTATTTCATCTGCCTTTGCGTTAAAGAAAGATTGCATGTCTTTTTTAATCATGTCGGCGATGGCAATGATTCTTGGTCTCGGGTTTAAACGAAATGGCGCTGCTTCTATCCATGCCCTTGTCCAATGCTTTATAGACAGCGGAATTATAATACGTTTAATAATACGTCGTAATGCATTTTTCTCCGCATAAACTTTTCTGGCTGTAGACAGTTGATGGATCCCTCCGTGACTCTGATATGCGTTCATGTAGATAGTATTGCCGAAACCAACTACAACGTCATAAGGTTGTTGCCTTACCATCTTCTTGTGTTTCCAGGCAAAGAACAATAGCTTTATCCACGCCGGGAGAAATTTCGGTATGTATATTTTGTGGAATTGAGCTTCTTCAGGTTCGCCGTCCCACTCTTCGCCGAACAGATGCACTTCCCAGCCGTTTTTTATAAGTGTAATGGCCAGGGAAACTGCGTACGATTCAGCACCTCCGGCATAACGGCTGAATTTTTCCATGGCAAATACGATTTTTTTCATCCTGAAATTCCTTAGTCAAAAGAACAGAATCATCACTGTTTACTTACGGCAATAATGAAGTGAAATACTTTTTCGACTTGCCGAATTTGGCTTGCCAGTTCTTTTCTCTCATCTTATCCCATTTCCGGCCGTCGAATTTTGGCCCCTGATGGGTACTGCACCAGTTGTGATGTACAATACTCTTGCTGCAGAAACCATTTTTCCATTTTGCTTCTTCCGGATATTTTTCAGCCGTTAACCAGCGTGGCATCAGTATGCGCTCTATTCTAAGAAAATACTCCAGATCTTCGGAAATGCCAATAGGAGAGTAGTCTTCATCAAAAAAACCGATTTGTTCTATCATGGCCGGTCTTACCATAAAGCAAACCGCAGATCGTCCTTCTTTTCTAAAAGGAACAAATAGAGGCAGCGGCTTGCTCTTAATAAACCGGCATAAAGCTTCATGCCCGCCCCATTTCGCATAGATTAAATCCAGCCCTTTGTTAATGACCTGGGTCGTATATGGCTTTTTAGGATCAACCCGGTATTTTTTTGATAATGTATGAGCTTCGACCAGTTCGTTCAAAACGGGAGAACCGTTTTCCATAGTAGAAATCCAGCCGATTGTTTTATCGTTTTCCATTGCTTCTACAAGTGGCTGTAACCAGTCAACGCCGAAAAGCGCGTCATTGTTGGATATAACATAATAATTGTAATCAAAAGGTTTCTCTTTGGTTTGTTCCGGAGAAAACTTCAATATCTGATTCCACGCAACAGCCACGCCCGCGTTTTGAGAATTTCTTAAAAAATAAAGAGGGAATGATGTCTCTTTAAATTCACTCTTCAATATGTGTTCAATATCAATTTCTGATCCGTTATCGACAATTAAAACAGAAACATTTAAGTCCAATCTGTCAATCTCCGTGTTTCGATATAGATGTTGCAGACATGCTCTGGTAATCTCTATGTTGTTCAGAACAGGAATTCCGATTAGAATCTTGATCATACTTTTCACTACTTTCAAATTTTCTTGTAATGCGTGCCGGTTTCACCATGCCGTATCATTTTTCTGGTCTTCTTAAGACGTTTTGGGGATACAATACCTGATAAAGGATAATTCTTCCAGTATCATGATGTCTCCATTCTTTTAATTGTTTCAAATCTTCCGGTTGAATGGATTTTAAAAAAGCAAAAGAATCCTTTGGCCAATGATTTTCTTCCCAGATGATGTAGTGGATTTTTAGCATTCGCATATTGCTGATAAAGTCCTTATAATTGAGGCCGCTAATGCTTTTGTTCTTGCGCCAGCTTCTATATTTATCCGGACAACGCACTTTCAAAACATGAAGGTTTGCGTAGTATTCTATCCAGCGTCCTGAATTTCCCAATGTAATCAATTCGATTTCTCCTGCTCGGCCGTCAAAGCAAGCGATAGTTTCTCCAATCTCTTTGTATACCAGTTTGTCCTGTTCCTGAATTCTTAAATTTTTGGGCAATGTAAAAACAAAAACGAGCAGACAGAGGAAAACCAAGCTTTTAAACTCGGAGAAACCGAACCTTTTATACAGCCATTTTATCAGCGTTTCTGCACCGAAACCTAAAAATATTGCGGACGGAATAATAACCATAATCAATCTTCGATTTTCCATTGACCATGTATTCAGGCAGTAAATGTACAAAACAACCAAACAGATGACGGTTGTCATCATGAATGATAAAAGACGGCGGTCATTTCGCATTCTATCTCTTAGTCCTGTCATGCCCAAAAGCAGTAGAAAAAAGAAAGGATAAAAGAAAGCTTCCATCGCGCTTTGCAGGATAACACCCAGCGCGGTAAACCAGATCAGTGTTCTTGAATATCTCATGAATTCAACAGGAATGCCTGAAGGAGGATTGAGAACGATTGGCGTAAGATTCTTTTCCAGGTCATGATAACTATCAAATAATCTAATTATGTATAAAGGAATTTCGTGAAATCGGTACCAGTAAAAATTGTCCGGGTGGCGGATGAGTTGAACTGCTATAAAAGATAATATCGCTAAGATGATCGGTGAAAGAAATAGAAGCACAGCTTTGGCTTTGCGGTTTTTGAAAACCATAAAAATATAAACACAACCACAAATTATAAAAACTATGTTTTCGATACGTGTTGCCGTGGCAATTATAAAGGAAAGACTGCTGAAAATAAGAAAGAGCGGCGTTTCTCTATCATCATCGTAGACCAGGAGGTATAATCCCAGAATGGAAAAAAACCAGCAAGAAGGGTCTCGTATAATATTGACGCTTTGAATAACAAGAAGAGGCAGCATTGCGAAAATAAAAGTTGTGAGAAAGCTTGTTTTTTCATCTAGGAAGCGGCGCAGAAAAAGATAAAGAGGGATAATCATCAATGTTCCAAAGATGAGATTGACGATCATCGCTGCATTGACCAAATCACCGGTAATGGGGTAAACTGCTGCAGTAAGGATAGTGTACAAAGTAAGATAATCAATAGTGCAGGTGTTGATAGTCTGCCAAAAACCATTATAAAGAGCTTTGGCCTGAAATAAATAGACAGGGCCGTCGTTATTCATCATCAGAGTGTTATGAAAAGCAAGAACACGTATTGCAAATGCTGAAATAACGAGAATAAAAAGAGGCAATATTAGTGATTTAGTGTTTTTTTGATAAATCATACGTCATCATTAATTGAAATTTACAACAATAAGTGATTCTTGTATATGGCTTGGCTATTAAACTAAACATAATTAATATTCATAATATAAAAGTTTATTATTTAAAAGATTTATTTAATGGATTTATATTTGTAAAAAATCGCTTTGCTAAAATAGAATTTCATGTTGAAAAAGTATCAGGTAGACCTAAAAATAATATAAGATATTTTTGTAAAAAAAGGTTTGTTGAAGTAGAAACAGATGTAATAAAAAAGTAACAAAAAATATTTGATTGCAGCTTTATTAAGGAAGGTGAACAGACAATGAATAATCTATCCAGACAACAACCAAAGCTTATAATGACTCTTTTGGCAAGAGACGAAGAAGATATAATAAAACATAATATAGAGTTTCATCTTGCTCATGGGGTAGATTTTATAATTGCCACGGATAATGGATCAATTGATAAAACCCGAGACATACTAGATGAGTACAAGAAAAAAGGTATCCTTCATCTTATTGATGAACCTGGGAGGAATAAGTTCCAGGCGGCATGGAATAACAGGATGGCAAAGATAGCTGTTGAGAAATATAATGCTGATATAATATTTCATTGCGATGCCGATGAATTCTGGTGTCCAACGAAGGAAGACTTAAAAACAGAAATATGGAATTCTCATTATGATGTTATGTCTGTTAAGATAATAAATGTCCTATTAGAAAATCGCAATGGTGAAGAATCTTTTCCGGAAGATGCCAAATATGCAGTAATAAAACCACTGAAAACTTCAAATTTTGAGGAGGATACAAAAAAACAAAACATGTATTTTTATAGATACGGCAGCAAGGTAATTTTTACGACAGGGAAAGGGGTTTTTGAAGTCGATCAGGGAAACCATAGTGTAGTAAATTTTAACAAAAATATTTTTCAAGGAAGGTCAAAGAATGTCAACATTTATCATTTTCCTTTAAGAGGTAAAGAAAGATTTTATCATAAAGTCATTGAATCAGGAAAGGCAGTGGAGAAGAATACTCTCTTAAATAAGCACCAGAGCTTTCATATAAGAAGATGGTTTAATGCATACAAAGACGGAAACTTGGAGGGAGAATATGAAAAACTAATAATAACAAATAATAAAGCGGAAGAACTAATTCGAAAAGGAATGTTAGAAAAGTTAAGCTTTATAAATCTCCAACAAAAGAAGAATGAAATAAAACAAAAACAAGATGAGCTTTATGAAATAAGGAATTCTTTGCGTTGGAAAATATCGGATTATTTCTATAAAATAATCCGAAGGAAGTGATTAAGACACAATCCCATTAACATAATACTTTTCCGCTACAAGAAAGTATAAAATTACTTTGCTTAAACAAATAGATAAAAAATAAAAAATTAATATGATGTTTTAAAAGACCCGTTGAGTTTTCTTAGTCACTACGGCAAAGCTGTGTCCCGAATAAAATCCGGCAATGATGCGTGCTATAAAAGAGGGTATAAAGAAACCTTCCAGCTTTTGTTTTACATACTCTGAAAGATAATGCTTGTTGCTGATAATAGAAAATCCATGATTGTTCAAAAGGGTGATAAGAGAATCTTTTGTGAAATGATAAAAGTGGTAAGGAATACTCCAGCCTTGCCATTCATCCCACATTTTATGAGCATCGTAACCGGTGTAATTGGGAACATCAATAACTAAAACGCCTTCGTCTTTAAGCCATTTACGGGCATTTTGAATATATAAATTGGGATCATCGGTGTGTTCCAAAGAATGCCACATAGTAATCACATCATATGTTTTATCCGGGAGTTCTATCTTGCCGACTTCTCCCGTATGAACGGGAATATTCAATTCTTTTTTTACATAAGCGGCAGCATCAGATGATATATCAATACCTTCAACATCATAACCTTTTTCTCGGCATGCCAGCAAAAAATAGCCGCGTCCGCATCCAATATCCAGAATCTTTCCTTTCTTTTTAAATTTTCGGAAAAAACGTAGCCGGTGTGCTTCCTGAGTTAGTCTTTTTCTCATTTCCGTTGAATTGGATAAAAGTTCATTATCATAATGGCTTTGGAAATATTCATTCTGATAAAGCGCAGTTAATTCATCGTTTTGCGGTTGCGGATTCAGAACGCCCAAACCGCAAATGTCACATTTGTAAATCTTCCATTGGTCTTTAGAAAATATAAGGCTGTGTTTATCGCTGCCACAGATGATACATGGGCTTTTCATAGTTTTCATTTCTAAAGTTTCCTGATGTTTATTTAATAAATCGTATAATTAAATATTGCGAACGGCCGTATCAGGATTTGGTCATATCGTAAATCAGCCGGTAGCGGTCAATTTTGTTCTGCAGTTTAATTTTATCCCGGACGAACGGCATGGTAACTCTCAGGGTTATTAATCTATAGAATGCCTTTGCTTTTTCAGAGCGTTTAATGCGAGCAATAGTATCCGATTTGTAATGTTTGGAATAAAACAAATACTCGGCTTTGATTTTTTTCTCGAAAAGAGCTGCGGATGGCGTGCCTGTTTCGCTTTGTCCGCCCCAGTGAAATACTTCCGCTTCTTCAACGTAACCAATGCAGAAACCTTTCTCTCTGATACGCCAGGCCAGATCCTGATCCTCTCCGTAGATAAAGAAATCTTCATCGAATCCGCCTATCGCTGTAATCAGTTCCTTGCGGGCGATCATGAAGGCACCCAGAACGCAGGCAATGGTTCCTTTCAGGTTTGATGTTTCACCGGATGTGAATTTTTCGCCCGGGTATCTGTGAGATACTGATTCCTGCAGTGTTCCATCCGGATTGAGAATTCTTGCCCCAGCCAATCCAATATGCAGATTGGTATCCATGAATGCTACAGCGTTTTTCAGAGTATCAGCTTTAACTTCTGTGTCGGGGTTAAGGAAAACAATGTAATTTCCCAGGCATTCTTTCAATGCCTGGTTGCTGGCGGCGCCGAAACCCTTGTTTTCATTGTTTATAAAAAGCCTCGCTTCCGGAAAATATTCGGCAGTGATTTGAGCGCTATTATCTGTTGAACAGTTATCTATGACGAAAATTTCTTTTTTTACATCTGTTGACAATCTTAAAGACGTAAGACATTTCTGCAGTAAAACAGCAGTGTTATAGGAAACTATGATAATTGAAACGTCCATATTACTATTTTTTGTTAAACATTCGCGTTTCTAATTTAAAATTTTCTTTTCTTTAATTATGTTTTCGTATATGGCCGCGTATTTATTTGTCACATTATCCCATGTGTTTTGTGCGGCGGTTTGACGGGCGGCCTCAGACATTTTTTGGCGAATATTTTCATCAAGCAACAGGGATATTTTCGCCGCGATATAATCGGCATCGGATGTATTGCCGACAATGAACCCGTTTTTATCTTCACGCACGATATCTTTGGCGCCGACATTGCGGCTAATTATCACAGGCAAGCCGGCCGCCATCGCTTCCAGAACAACCATTCCGAATGTATCGAATCTGGAAAGAATCATAAAAATATTCCCGGCTAGATATACGTTGATTAATTTTTCCTTGTTTAACTGGCCGGTAAAAATTACATCGGAGATTATTTTGGCTTCCTCAGCCAATTTTTTATATTTTTTTACATTTCCTTTACCGACAACAACAAGTTTGAATTTTCTATTTTGAGCTTTCAGCTTGGCCAGAGAAAATAAAATATCATCGAGACCTTTTATTTCAAAATTCATTGCAGCAAAGATGATTACGGGATCAGTGCTGTTGATACCCAGTTCCCGGCGTATATTACTGCAAGCAGAATTTTTATTTTGAAGCCTGAAATCATTAAGGTCAACGCCGGGATTGATAACATCAACCTTTTCATTTTCGATTTCATATTTCTGTAAAAAAATATCCTTGGTCAGGCTGGAAACGGCGACAAATTTTTTACAGCGGCTCTCGTAGACCATTTTTTTTTCAACCCATGCAGTCGCTGAATCGAAGAGGCTCATATGCTTCTGGCGGATATTATGAACCCAGTACCGGTGGGGAATTCCATGCAACGTGAAGATATCAGCGTCAAAAATTCTTTCATGACTGTGAATGAGAGAATAATTACTAACGTTGATACTGCGTCCCGCAAAATAAGCAAAGCCAGGAGTAGTCAAAAACTTAGGAAAGGAAACAATAGGTGTTTTGTGAAAATTTATCGGAATAGATGATTCTTTCCAACGATTGGCGTAGACGTGAAAATCGTATTCTGTTGAAGAAGCGAGCCTGCCGGTTAATTCGGACGAGTATTGTTCTGCTCCGCCAATCAGACCGTATTTAGGAATAATTACAGCTATTTTATGCATAAATTCTGAGACGCTTTGTTGAAAGAGTTTTGTGTTTTCTACCAACCTCTTTCAACAAAGCATATTTTAATCTTTCTTGCCATAGAAAAATAAATATAATTACAAAATTAATGAACGTTTTCTTCGAAAATGTTGCTGGATAATAAACTTTACCTTTTTGATGACAAACAGTTATTGTTTATCAAACTATTAAAGAGTTATTAATTTATATTATTTATTATGAAAAAAGATTTTTTCATTTTAAAAGAAAAATAATTATTATAATATAATTCGTTGAGGGGAGAAGTGAGTTTTTGCAACTTTTATTTTTAGCTTTTTAAACTAGCAAAAATATTTTATATATAGTAGAAACAAAACAGGCATGTAATCAAAAATACGATAATAATTAGCGAAAATGTAAACAGGGATTGAAGTATTTAACTGATGACCTCTAAATAAAATCTTATTTATAAAACCCATAAGAAAGTAAAAAGAGCAATCAGCACGCGTAAAAAATATTTCTATGGAAGCTAATGGGTCGTTCTGTTCCGGCGCCGCATGCAGTCAAATAAATTATGAATTATAGAAGAAGTAATGGTAAATTATAACAGCAAAAAAATAGAATAATCGTTCATCAATTACGGAAAATGTTTTTATAGAGGCGCTGTCGAAAAAAAATAAAGATAATCTTGCTATTCCGCGGAGCGATATCGAGAATATTAAACCATGTTACCGGATATTTCCTATCTTATATTGAATTATAATCCTGATGGAGATAAGAACGCAGAAGACATTTTGGGTGCGACAATTGATACATTTTACGCGCGGAAAAGCAGCAGGCTTTCCTGTGAAGTCATGTTGCTTGATCAGGGTTCAGTTCCAGCGCATCAGCAGTGGTTGCAGAACAAACAGGAGCAGTATTCATTCTCACTGGAACTTCTTAATCGCAATATAGGCATCAGCGGAGCTATTAATTTATTCGTCAAGATGAGCAAAGCCCCTGTTCTAGGTCTGATTACATCGGATGTTTTGATAACTTCGGGAATGGATGAAGATTTATTCAATAAAGTTCAAATCGGAGAGATTTATCAGGCCACTCCTTTTACCGATAAAAGCGATGTGGATTATCAGGTGTGGTTACCACCGGAGTCTTTTGGCTCTGATCATATTAATTTAACTGGTCTTCAAAAACAAAAAACGTCCTTCTTAAACAGATTGCTGGGGAGACCACCCCAAACCTATTTAAGAGTTGCCGCCTGCGAACTCAATGTTATGTTCTGGCGTAGGGAGATTTTTAATAAAATCGGTTACTATGATGAAAAATGGAACGCCTGTTTTGAAAACAACGATTTTTCTTTAAGGTGTTTTCTGGCTGGTGGCTGCACAGCGATCAGCATGGACTCTTTTGTTTGGCATTACCATAAGACAACTCAAAAAAACGGGTCACGTGAAAAAAGTTATCAAGGATATATCGACCATTGCTGGCCGCAGGAAATCAAACGGTTGTGGGATGAAAAGTGGCCCAATCTTAATTCATACATTGAGATTTATGATACATTGAAAAGTAAGACTATTAACAATTATCCCAAATTACTGAAACAATTTGCTCATAATATCTATTTGCCATATGAGCAGAAGAAAGGATATCATTAAGAAAAGATAGCGAAATGATTTTTTTGATGTAGTAAGTCACTAGGTTAAACTGTTAACAATATGCAAGAATTAATATCATATCCGTAAAAAATATATTTGGTAACAAATAGGGAAATAATAATATCTTCGTGTTAGAAATAACTTAATAAGATTGTTTGATGAGGAGACGATTTGGGGAAAAATCCGCTTTCCGTAGCTATAATAACGAAGAATGAAG
>AWGX01000466.1 GCA_000495415.1 Smithella sp. ME-1
CATATAGGTCAGGTTGTTGGTGATCTTGTAAGTACCGGTCAGGTCAATTTCCGTACCATAAGTGCCACCGGGATAGGTGCTATTATAGTCAATGTAAGGATTACGATTCTTCTTGTCGGCCTGCGCATAAGAAACTGCCAACAGAATATCCAACTGAGGAGTGGGTTTTACACCGGCTCTTAACTGACCAAACCACGCATTTGACATTTCATTGTTAACAACTGAAACGGTGTGACCGGTAATTGGACCTACCCAATAGAGCAAATCCTGATTGAAGAGAATCAAGCAGGGATTCCAGTCAAGACCTGCGGTGTTGATTCC
>AWGX01000467.1 GCA_000495415.1 Smithella sp. ME-1
ATCGGCGTTCATGATTAAAGGGATTTCACTGTTCTTACCTTTAATAAGTGTCTTTTTCGATGAATAAACGGCTAAAATGCGCTTGGAGATTAACAGACGCAAATCGTCTTTTTCCTGAGCAATTGCAGTATCGCCATTTGCATTTAAAAGTAACGCATAGGCTTCATCCAGCGTATCTAATGTTTCTTCTACATCACCCCTTGCCCAGAGCTTATCGGCAACTTCCAGTAAGTCTAACGCTTTTTCCATCATTTCCTGTTTTTTTTCATTGTTCCCATTTTGATTTGCCGAATTGTCATTGGAATTGAGAGCGAAAAAATTACTATCTTCTTTCCGGGGATTAACTTCATTTATAGAAGAAATTTCTTTTTTTATTGCTTGCTTTGAAACTTCAGCGGTAGCAATGACGACATTGTCTCGATTATCTATATTTTGTGCATAACCAAACAAAGGAAGAGAAAAAAATAAACCGACTATAATATAAGCAACATAGTTGCTTTTGATTCTTATCATAAAAACAGCTCCTTGGTTTTTTCAGAACACGCGACATAAATATTTTTTCTTCATCACAGCAATCATAATAAACGCCAACAGGTTTTGTTCTATAGCACAATTTTTGTTTTTTCCAAAATTAATTACTTATGTTTATAATTCCTGTACGAATTTAACTTCTTCCAACTGACTGTAATCTTCAATCAGGAATAATTTGCAGCACTCATGAGATACGCCTGAATAAATTCATCTATATCGCCATCCAGGACTTTACCGGCATTACTATTTTCCAGATTTGTCCGGTGATCTTTAACCATTTTATAAGGATGCAGGACATATGACCTGATCTGACTTCCCCAGGCAATATCTTTTTTCAATTTATTTTCTTCATCCATTTTTTGATTTTTTAACTGGAGCTCTTTCTCATAAAGTCTCGACTTCAAAAATTTCATTGCCATTGCTTTATTCTGAAATTGGGAACGCTCATTCTGACATTGAACGACTATGCCCGTAGGCAAGTGTGTAATTCTTACGGCCGAATCGGTTTTGTTAACATGTTGACCGCCTTTGCCACCGGCACGGAAAGTATCAATACGTAATTCGTCTTCATTAATTTCAATCTTTATTTCGTCATTTACTTCCGGGTAAACAAAAACCGACGCGAATGATGTATGACGACGCGCACCGGCATCGAATGGAGAAATACGAACAAGGCGATGAATGCCACTTTCCGCTTTAGCGTATCCGTATGCATAATCACCTTCCAATGTAAATGAAACACTTTTGATTCCTGCTTCATCTCCGGGAAGAGAGTCAATTATTTTTGTAGTAAATTTTCTCTTCTCGGCCCAGCGCAAATACATTCGCAACAACATTTCCACCCAGTCCTGCGCTTCCGTTCCAC
>AWGX01000468.1 GCA_000495415.1 Smithella sp. ME-1
GCCTCGATATCATCTTTGATTTGATATGGGAATAAAAATGGAGTCCGCTTGCTATGTCAGGGAAGCTCCTTCTGGATTAGGTGCCGGCACAAAGTATGTGTTTTTTATCCGATAAAAACGTCTCATAAGGAAAAGAAGCGGTCTTCGAAAGGGGTATATGTTTTTAGGGAAAAACGTAAGCTTATTGAACTTTTCAAAACCTTCAATCATGTTCTTTGCATCCCACTCGACCATGTTTTGGGTTTGATTGAATCCCCACGTGTTAAATGTATTTGCGAGTGCTTCGTTACGAAATACTGCCTCGAAATGCAGAGGCCCAGGTAGTATTAATGGCTTCATGTTGGATGCTTCCCGGACCGCTGTTTCGGCCACCGCTTGCAGCTTTCTTCTGCCATTTAAGATGAACTTGATGCTTTCTTCACCTGCTGTATAGATTTCTTTACGCTTGTCCACTATTACTGATTTTGCCCATGGCAGGACTTGCAGGGCCTGCTTCACGGCGATATCCTCGCCTGAAACAAATCCTACCGGCACACCAAATTCACCCAGGTATGCGCCATAGATATCCATCTCACAGGCAAGCTTCCCACTGACCCTGACTTCAGAAAAAATTCCGTAATGGGTATGCGGGAAAAAAGCATCTGGTGTTCCTGATGCGGCATGTATGGCTACATATAAAACCAGATCGTAGTCAGCAATATTACCGAAAAATGTTGGCCTGATGAAATGTCCCCCAACGTAATTGGCCCTGCAATCCAGCTTGTCAATAATGCAGTTAAACCCGACCTCATGGGTATCTTTTACCGTAACCTGCTGTGCTCCACCATCAAATGCGCCCTGAATCACGCAATTGACATCTTTGGTCAAACATTCCCGGCCATATTGCCACTCCGGCGTTCCAGTGCGACATTGGCGCATACGCCAAATACCAAAGCTTCCTTCAATATCAGCAAAAATGCCTACATGCATACCGCTTAACCTTTCAAGAAGTTTTTGGATAACATTTTATTTGAGGCAATTCGGATATCCGTTTTCCCCTGACAAAACTTACCATGGATATCAAACTGAATTGTTAAGAACGTCCCCAATAAGTTCCCCATTAGCATCTCACATTATCATCAGGGCATCAACTGCACAAACCCCTTGTTGAAAGACCACAAGGGGATTTATATCTATTTCTTTTAATTCCTTAAAATCCATTGCCAATTGTGACACTCTTAATATAACATCATAAACAGCCTCTCTGTCAGCAGGTGGGGCACCCCTAAAACCGGTCAATATACGATGTCCCCTGATTTCAGAAACCATTTCTCTTGCATCAAGAGGTGTTATGGGGCAGACCCGCAGGGAAAAATCTTCCAGTGCTTCCACAAAAATGCCCCCAAGCCCAAACAGAACAGTGGGGCCAAACACCTCGTCATTCTTCAAGCCAATGATACATTCCGTTCCTCCTTTCAGCATCTTCTGAACTGTAATTCCGTTAAGATGTGCTCCGGGTTTATATTTCATGACATTTTCAATGATTTCCGTAAATGCAGCGCCAAGCTCCTGATCTGTATTAATATTCAATTTTACTCCACCAGAGTCAGTTTTATGCTGTATGTCAGGGGAATTAATCTTAAGTGCCACTGGGAAACCAATATCATGCGCTATTTTCAGAGCCGTCTTAAGGTTTTGAGCCGGCCCTTCCGGAGCGAATGGTATGCCATACGCCAACAGTATCTGCTTTGATAATGATTCAGATAAGGCCTGGCCTGGTTTTGTCCCCTCAAGCAATCGTTTCACCCTGTTGCTATCAATACCTTTAAGCGGCATTTTAATGTCTCTGGCCGCACGGATTTCCTTTATCCTGTTGCTGTATCGCGTAACATGACCAAGGACACGTACAGCGTGATCTTGCGTGCGTGCAACAGGAACCCTGTGAGTACGGAGATATTGAAACTCTTCCCTGCCGAGGAGTTCCGAGCCAAGCATAAAAACCATCAATATTTTTTCAGTTGCATTGGCAGCCTCAATCACTCCATCAAGAAGAGCAAAATTACGCCCTAACCCGGGCCAATGTTCATAAATAACCATATCAATATTAGGATCATCCAAGACTATCTTCAGTGGTTTTAAGAGTAAATCAGGCTCCACCAGAATTTGAGAAGTAGTATCTACAGGGTTTGCACTCGAGCCAAAAGAGGGGAGAATTTCGTCAAGTTTCTTACGAGTAATTTCCGTAAAGGGAAGGACTTCGAGACCGGCTGAAACGCACTTATCTGAAAGCAGCACCCCGCTACCTCCAGAGCTTGCCACAATAGCAATCCTGTTCCCTTTTGGCAAGGGACGACCCGCGGCCAAAACACTCAGCACAGTATTTAACTCTTCAATCCCCTCAACCCTTATAACAGCCTTTTGATGGAAAAAAGATGAATAAACACGGTCAGAGCCAACCAATGAGCCAGTGTGTGATGCCGCTGCCTTTGCGGCAGCAGCATGACGGCCTGATTTAATAAGGATTAATGGTTTTTCATTCTTCAACGCCATGTCGGCGGCATGAAATAATTTCCTGCCATCCTTTACCCCTTCAAGATATCCACCCACTACTTTTGTATTTTTATCATTGACCATGTAAGCAAGGTAATCTGAGAAGCTGAGCCCGGCCTCATTGCCCGAGCTTACAAAATAAGTAAATCCTATACCCGTCTCACTTGACATAAGATACATGGAGGTACCAAACCCGCCGCTCTGGCTGACAAAACCATAAAACTTAAAATTATCGTCTCCGGTCTGCAATTTTGAGATCCCAAACCCAGCCGACATCCCGTTTAAGGCATTAAATATCCCCTGACTGTTGGGACCGCACAAGAGCATCCCTTTTTCTTTCGTCAGTCTGACAATTTCCTCCTGCATTTCCCTGCCGGAGTTCCCTATTTCTGAAAATCCAGAGGTAAGAACAATAACAGCCTTGACCTTTTTCCTTGCACATTCATGCAGCACATTGACAACTCTGTTAGCAGGTACTGCAATTATTGCCACATCCACCTCCCCTGGAACAAATTCAATGGAAGGATAGCACTTTAATCCGCCAATCTTCTCATATCTTGGATTAACAGGATAAACATTCCCTTTGAAACCATTTTCAACAAGGGATGATACCGGGTGGCCGCCTGGTTTAACTGGATCGGCAGACGCCCCAATAATTGCTATTGATTCAGGATTAAAAATGATATCTATCTTTTTATCAAAAACATCTTGCTGCATAATAACCTCCAAAAAAGAATTTAAATGGGGATACTAATTTTTGACATTGCAATGTCATGTGATTGCAAGAACGTCTCACAGATTTTTCCCATGCATTTAAAAGTTTTTATGGTTACGGTAATTCCAAACGATTTAAATATTCTTGAAATTGTTCCCATTCATCGGGAGTAAAGCGATTTATAAAATGGCTATTTGTTTGCTCAAACAGTTTTAAAAGAGATCCTTTATGCTTTATGGCCTTAGCAGATGGAGAAATTCGATACATTCGACGGTCGCTTGGTTCCGTGTGCCGTTCAATCCAACCATCTCTCTCAAGTCGGTCAAGGAGGCCCGTAGCAGTGGGTCTGTCTAGTTCAGTCTTATCTGCCAGCTGACTTGGTAATAGACCTTCTTCTTCTAAAATTGCACACAACATGAAAAACTGACCATGTGTCAGTTGGTACTTTGCGATGTCATCCCGATACCTCCGCCTGATTTTTTGAGAAGCACTAGTAAGCTGAAAACAAAGGCATCGTTCAAATTCACTCATGGCTACCTCCGTCCTTTTTTTTCGCAAAAACGTAATCAGTAACTGGTATGTTAATGATTAAAAAATATAAATTATTTTGACCAACATTATTATAGTGTCTGTTTTGAAATGGTATAATTGAGCATAAAGAGTTCCTGACTACGCTTGATCGAATTGAAGCAAGAATATGGTTACAGTCTATACTCTGCATATAAGACCGCCTTCTCGACGCGTGACCTTACCTTCTTGTTCGAGTTTGATCAAATGACTTTCTACTAGCTGCGGTCCGGGAAAGAAGCGGGCGGCAGGTTTATGATAAATTTTGGCACATAGATCAATAAAGCTTAAAGGAAAATCGTTCAGGTTCCGTAGTATAACTGAATCGAAATTGAGAATGTGCATTCTGGTGCGTTCGATGGCCTCACGCACCCGCCCAATATTTTCACCATGAGAGGGTAGAATGACACGGGCATTCAACTTTGCAATCCGCTCCAGACCCTCAAGATAACCAATTGCTCCCCCGGAGGAGGGCGAATACCAAGCGACTACCTTTCCCACGACATCTCCAGTGAAAAGTAATCCTCTGTCGGGTTCGAAGAGAGAAACATGGCCGGGGGCATGGCCAGGGGTGTGTACTACTTGGAAACGGAAGTTACCCAAACACAAGAGATCTCCATCGACCATTTTGTCGGTGGCTCGTGCTGAGGCCATAGGACACAATGCGGCAAAATAATCCAGGACGTTGAAGCTTCCAAAAGGAGGGCTGCTTTCGGTTGTGTTGTACCTTTGGGCAAGGTTAAAATCAAAAGTCTGGTTTAGGCGCTGGGGATCGGCGGCCAGAGGTATCTCAAGTTCATGCAGGTATATCCGTGGGGAAATCTCCTGTAACAAAAAACTCATCGCTCCCATGTGGTCGGGATGGGCGTGGGAAATCACAATGGTGTGGATATCATGAAGGGTAAAACCTTCATCCTTAAGGAAATTTTTCAGGGCATTGAACTTTTCCTCTTTTCCGCAACCTACATCAATGAGTATGGCCCCTTCCCTATCGCGAATTAGGAATACGTTCGCAGAAGCAGGCCACATGTGGGTTTCTTCTCTCAACACTTTAATCTCATTTGTTTTATTCATGAATAATTTTCCAATTATTTATCATCAAAACAAGCTGTGCCAGTCAAAAAAACCTTACCTTTTACATAAAGATATTCACGAGAATTCAGAATCAAAAGCTGCCGAACAATCATGTTTGTGTTGTCATCATTTATACTTTCTTCGCAGGATATTTTGATAAAATAGGTTATTCCTTCTTTCAATTACATAAATAGTTAGCACACGAATTATTTAAATGCAAATCAATTTTAATCAGTAGTTGTCAAAAAATATGATAATTGATTGGGGCAAACAGGGAATTTTATATGATAATTTCCTTATCGCGACAAAACCGTACAGTGATCTTATTGTTTTGAGTTATAGCAAACAATAAATTTTTTTATTATTTCCTTGATAATTACTATATGTAGTGGTAATATCCTTCTATACCCCAATATATAGCGTCATAGAGAGTTAGCAATATTGAAATTCTAATTGATTAATGGAGTAGTGAATGAACATTAAGATTAGGAAAAGAGATGGCCGTTTAGTTAAATTTAACGCCGAAAAAATCACCAATGCTATTGCCAAAGCGGGTGCAGCTACCGGTGACTTTGATGTTAAAGAAGCGCGTAAATTAACTATCAAGGTTTTAAATCTTGCCGAAAAACTTTTTGACGGCAAAATTTTATCCGTTGAAGAAATTCAGGATGTTGTGGAAGAAGTTCTTTTGCAGACTCCTTATCGGAAAACAGCCAAATCTTACATAATATATCGTGATCAGCATTCCCGTTTAAGAGATATCGCCAATAGAATGGAAGTGGATCTTGTTGATCAGTATTTAAAAAAACTTGATTGGAAAATCAATGAAAATAGCAATATGGATTATTCTTTGCAGGGTTTGAATAATTACATATCTTCGGAAGTGAGCAAAGTTTACTGGCTCAATGAAATCTATTCACCGGAGATTCATAAAGCGCATACGGAAGGTGATTTCCATATTCATGATTTAAGTCTGCTTTCGGTTTATTGCGTGGGCTGGGATTTGTATGATTTACTCCTGCAAGGCTTTCAGGGAGTTTCCGGCAAGGTGGAGAGCAAGCCCGCCAATCATTTGCGCAGCGCATTGGGTCAGGTTGTTAATTTCTTCTATACCTTGCAGGGAGAAGCGGCAGGAGCGCAGGCCTTTTCCAATTTTGACACCTTGCTTGCCCCGTTTATCCGTTACGATAATTTGACTATTAAAGAAATAAAGCAAGCACTGCAGGAATTCATTTTTAATATTAATGTGCCGACCAGGGTAGGATTTCAAACGCCTTTCACCAACGTCACGCTGGATGTGACCGTACCAAAATATTATGCTGACCAGAATGTCATCATCGGCGGTAAGCCGCAAAAAGAGACTTATAAGGAATTTCAAAAAGAAATGAATCTCTTTAATAAGGCTTTTCTGCAGGTCATGGCGGAAGGCGACGCCAAGGGCAGGGTTTTTACATTTCCTATTCCCACATACAACATTACTAAAGATTTTAACTGGGATGATCCCAACTTGCAGGATTTGTGGGAGATGACGGCCAAGTATGGTGTTCCTTATTTTTCCAACTTTATCAATTCTGACATGAATCCGGAAGATGCCCGTAGCATGTGCTGCCGCCTGCGTATTGATAACCGGGAACTGGAAATGAGAGGAGGGGGGTTGTTTGGCTCCAATCCGTTGACCGGTTCCATAGGCGTTATAACAATGAATATGCCCCGTGTCGCCTATATGGCCAAGTCCAAGAAGGATTTCCTTCAGAGATTAGAGCGGCTGATGGAATTGGCCAAGGAAAGCCTGGAAACAAAAAGAAAAGTTCTGGAAAAATTCACTGATGGCAATCTTTATCCATATACCAAGTATTATTTGCGCAACGTTAAAGATAGATTTAATGAATATTGGAAGAATCATTTTTCCACGATCGGCCTTGTCGGAATGAATGAGGCGTGTTTGAATCTCCTGGGTGTTAATATTGCTTCGGAAAAGGGTCAGGAATTTACCAAGCAGACTCTTGATTTCATGAGGAACAAGCTTATCAACTTCCAGAAGGAAACAGGCAATAATTATAACCTGGAATCCACGCCGGCGGAAGGCACGTCGTATCGTCTGGCCAAGATCGATAAAGAAAAATATCCCGATATTATTACGGCCAGTGAAAACAAGAAAAACGCGGAGCCTTTTTATACGAACTCCACGCAGCTGCCTGTAGACTATACGGATGATATCTTTGAGGCGCTGGATTTGCAGGATGAAATTCAGACAAAATACACCGGTGGCACGGTATTTCATACCTTTGCCGGTGAGAGAATTGATAATCCTCAATCGGTAAAAAGACTGATTAACAAGATTTGTTCCAATTACCGGTTGCCTTATGTAACTTTCACTCCAACTTTCAGTGTATGTCCGTCACATGGGTATCTAAAAGGAGAACAGGAAAAATGTCCGACCTGCGCGGATAAATGTGAAGTCTATTCCCGCGTGGTTGGCTACTTGCGTCCGGTTAAACAGTGGAATAGGGGCAAACAGGAAGAATTTGATACGCGGCAGGTTTTCCAGTTTAAATAACCAAAGAAAAACAATAAACATAATTAAGCACAATTAAGCATTGTCTGCAGTAGTGTTTTTTCAGTTGTTATAGAAAGGAAAAAATGAAAATAGGCGGTTTGCAAAAAGTATCACTTATTGATTATCCCGGATTGATTTGTGCCATAGTATTTTTACAGGGATGTAATTTTAAATGCCAATATTGTCATAATCCGGAACTGGTTGATCCGCAGTTATTTAAGCCGGGCATAAAAGAAAAAGAAGTTCTGGAATTTCTGCATATGCGCAGAGGAAAAATCGATGCCGTGACGATAACCGGCGGTGAACCGACCATTCAAAGCGATCTGGAATCTTTTATCAGGCAGATAAAAAAAATGGGGTTTGCCGTAAAGCTGGATACCAACGGTTCCCAACCGAAGGTTATCAACGCTTTTCTTGCGGAAAACCTGCTCGATTTTATTGCCATGGATATCAAAGCACCACTGGAGAAATATAAAAATATCGTTAACACTCAGGTTGATTTCGAATCAATCAAGGAAAGCATCGGGCTCATTTTAGAAGCAAAGATTCCTTATGAATTCCGTACAACGATTGTGGAATCGCAGCTGGAAGAAGATGATGTTTTAGAAATAGGGGGACTTATTGCCAGCGCCAATCATTATGTTTTGCAAAAGTTTGTTCCTACAAAAACTCTGGACAAAAAATTCTTAAAAGAGAAATCTTTTCCCGACGAAAAATTGCAAAAAATCAAAAATAGCCTTGAACAGCAAATTCCCACAGTCACGATAAGATAAAAGTTGAACGGTAATTTTATCTGTAAATGTTTTAGTATATAATATAATTTTTTGATCAAATTACCAGGTCTGGGTGTAAGGGGAGCTAAAATGAAAGGAACATAGCTTATAGCGCATGTTTGTCGGCTATGACAATTGAAAGATTTGCCGTTCATCCGCTTGGAACAAAAAAGGAAAGTGGGCTGATTGTCAGCAATCCGCGTGAATTTTACTATAAGGAAGACAAAGACTTTACATGCTATTACACTTTACAAATTTTAGTCGCTGAAACTCAGGACGGCAAGGTCATGATTAATGTTAATGCTGTGGATACGGGCTATAGATATAAAGGTTATGGCCTTCCTGAAGATACTGTAAAACGTTACATGAGCGACATCATAGCAGATCACATAGATAAGTTTTTTGGACAGATAGATCTATTACTGGGCAAAGCCGAACACTATAAAAAAGATAAACCTTTCTTCTAATTAAATAATAATTTTTAAGGATAATTATCACATAGAGACGGACGGGCAATCCGGCTGTAATCCTTTGTCAGGTTATACGGGCAGCTTGTATCAGATAAGAGCAAGGCTGTCAGCTATAGCCATGCCTGTTCGAGTCGGGCGAAAGAATCCATTCTTCATTTCCAAACGATAACACGTAATTCCATTTCTAAATCAAAGATGA
>AWGX01000469.1 GCA_000495415.1 Smithella sp. ME-1
CGATATCGGCGGACAGGACTGCAAAGCCCTGCGTCTGGATGATAAAGGCAACATGGTAAAATTTATTACCAACGATAAGTGCGCTTCCGGTACCGGCCGTTTTCTCGAAGTGATGGCAAAAGTGATGAATCTGAAACTCGACGAGATGGGAGAAATGTCGCTTCGTTCCAAACACCCGGTTACTTTTGCATCGGCGTGCACTGTGTGGGCACAGGCTGACGTAATACAGCATTTAAATGATAAAGTTCCTATCGAAGATATTGCTGCGGGAGTCAATAACGCCATGGCCAGCCGTATGTCCACCCTGGCCAATAACATAGGACTGGAAAGTGATGTGTGTATGACGGGCGGAGTTGCCAAAAACAGCGGCGTGGTCAACGCACTGGAAAAAAATCTGGGAATACGAATTAAAAGAATACGCCGCGAAGATCCGCAGATTGCCGGAGCCATTGGAGCCGCGCTCTTCGCCATGGAAAAAGTCAATGGAGGTGCCAAATGATTACTGCAGGTTGCGATATCGGATCTCTCACGGCCAAGGCTGTTATTTTAAAAGACGGGAAAATTATCGCTTCGGAAGTTATCCTTGCTTCGGCTCAACCGGAAAAGTCGGCACTTGAAGTGATTAAGCGCGCCGTGGAAAAAGCCGGTATAAAAATTGAGGATATTGAATACAGCGTAGGCACCGGCTACGGTCGCAAACATATTCCCTTTATGAACTCTTCAGAATCTGAAATTGTCTGTCATGGCCGGGGAGCAGTCTGGCAGGTACCTTCAGCGCGTACAGTGGTCGATATCGGGGGTCAGGATGCCAAGGCTATCAGGATTGATGAAAAAGGAAACGTGGAGCGTTACGTATATAACGACAAGTGCGCATCGGGCACAGGACGGTTTCTCGAAGTTATCGCTGATGCCCTTGATATCAAATTGGAAGATCTGGGCACTACATCAGAACGATCCACGGAAAAACTTACTCTATCCAACCAGTGTGTGATTTTTGCTGAAACCGAGATTATTTCGCTGGTAAATGAAGGTAAAGAGATACCGGACATCATCAGTGCGCTTCATCAGGCTGTTGCCAACCGGGCAGCTTCACTGGCCAAAAGTATTCTTGTAGCACCCGATGCAGTAATGACCGGTGGCGTGGCTAAAAATTCCGGTATGTTTTCCGCTCTGGAGAAAGCTCTGGGTGTGAAAATGTACCGCGTGGAAAATCCCCAGATTAATGGAGCTTTGGGTGCGGCCCTCATAGCCGTGGACGCATTGGAATCATCCGGAAAAAAGTGAGACAGAAAAAATCGCCGCAACGGGAAGAGGGAAATGAATCTATTTGATAATGTTATAGCCGACCTGCGGGATTATCTTCAGCGAAAGAAATCCGAAGGAAGCAGGGAATTCGCAATTCCGGAAAAATCGGCCTGGCCCACAGCCGGCAAAGGAAACGTGGTGCTGGAAACCGACACGGCAATTGAACTGGGCAATCCCCGGGACGAATCCACCTCCTTTATGTTGTGGTCCAATGATGAAAAAAAAATCAACGATGGACGGATAACACTTATCGGCCCGGATCTGAGTGAATCAAAGCAGAAAAATCTTCCCTTCGGCAAGATAGTCCTCCTTGGGGTACGGGGAATGACAGAAGATAACTGTTACGAAAGGCACCGGGAGCTGGAGATGGCCCGGTATGACCTCAATCTCTCCGGATACATGATGAGGTCTGCTTCGCAATATGGACGGGAATGGAGCCGTGTCAGCAAAGAGGCAATAGCCCGGGGAGTTAATTTCGCGACTCTCGGCAGCGCCCTTGCCCAAATGTACAGAAGCATTGATTTCGTGGAATCAGTGGAAGTTGTTTTTGTAACATCCTCGCCCGCGGACGTTCGGGAACTGGGCGTAATGGGTGACAAAGCGTCGCGGCTTATCGGCGCTCTCAACAAGATGGCCGCAGAAATGTCCTTTGAATGCGACTCCTGCGAATTTGTCGATGTCTGCGATGAAGTGGAAGATCTGAGAAACATCAGAAACAATTTGCAAAAGGAAGGAACAAATGTGCGTCGCTAGAAAAAAAACCAAGATCATAGCTATTTGCGGAAAAGGCGGAGTGGGAAAGACATCAATATCCGCGGCAGTAACAAAAATTCTGATAGAAGATCCCCGGGCAAGGGTGCTGGCTATTGATGCCGATCCTGCCGTGGGCCTTGCGTCCGCTCTGGACATAACTGTCCGCTGTACGGTGGATGACGTTCGCAACATGCTGATAAATAAAATCGAGAAACATGAGGGCGGCGACAGGAAACAGATTATTTCTCTGCTCGATTATGAACTTACTAATGCTTTGGAAGAAAGGGGAAATCTGGCTTTTCTGGCTATCGGCAGACCGGAAACGGAAGGTTGCTACTGCAAGGTCAATGATATGCTGAAAGATATAATCAAATCGCTTTCCAGTAATTTCGATTATGTGGTGATTGATGGCGAGGCCGGAGTTGAGCAGATCAACCGTCGTGTCATGGAAAGCGTTACTCACCTTATCCTTGTGTCCGACCAATCGGCCAAAGGAATCGGAGTAATAGCCACTCTTAAAAAAGTGGCAGGTGAAGCCGTGCATTACGAACGTATAGGATACATTATCAACCGGATACGCGATAAACAGGAAATGAACAAAATGCAGTTACCTGAAGACATAGAATTCCTGGGGTTTATTCCCGAGGACGAGAACATAAGAAACAGCGACATCGAAGGAAAGAGTCTTTTGATGCTGCCGGATTGTACCGCGCTCAATTCGGTTCGCCAATCTCTGGAAACAATGAAAATTCTTCCACTGGAAATATTTAATCCTGGCTGCACATGTGCGCATGTGCATAGCCATTAATAATTTTCAGGATGTTTGCTATCACCATCGCTTGCGTTCCGGGAAAGATGAAGCTGCTGAATTGATTTTTTATTGATTATACGAGAGCATCCTATGAATATTACGATAGTATATTTTTCACAAACAGGCCAGACACACAAAGTTGCAGAAGCAATGGCTACAGCTCTGCGCAAAAAAAAGCATTCCGTTCGTCTCTCGGCTATTCAGGACGTTAATCAAGAGGATATTAAAAAATGTGATTTGCTGGGTGTGGGCTCCCCGTGTTTCGAAAGTCAGGCTCCCTCACCTGTTAAAACCTGGATTCGTTCATGGCCTGTTCTTCAAAATAAACAGGCTTTTGTTTTCGCTACCGCGGGCGGAGCCCCCGGACTTGTTCTTTATGATCTCACCCGGGAGTTGCGCAAAAAAGGAGATGCCGTCATAGGCGGTTTCATGAGCCGTGGTATGGTGCACCACCCGGCACCGTGCCTGATTGGCCGGCTACCGAACCGCCCGAACGCCAGGGATCTGTCGGAAGCCCGCACCTTTGCTTTGGCAGTGGACAAGCATCTAAAGTCCGGCTCTGATGGAAATGTGCCGGAGAGCCGACCGGACGCGCTGAAACCAACATTAGGATTTTATCAACTGGTTGGTCTTATAGCGAAACCTTTCCTGCTGCGTATCATTCTGCCCAAACCAAAGCTGACACAGAACTTATGTAATCAGTGTCAGATCTGTGCCAGGGAATGTCCGGTCCAAAGTATTACTCTTGCGCCATACCCTGTTATAGATAGCCGCTGCATTCGCTGTTATAACTGCCAGAATATTTGTCCGAAAAAGGCTTTAGACGAATCATGGTGGTACGGAAATTTGGTAATTATGTCCCTTTATAATACGATTTTTGCGCGGCTCTTCGGAGATATAAAACGGGGAGAAAGCATCTACTGATGGAATAGAAGTTGAATGAAGGAGGAAAACTAGTATGGCAACACCAAGCAAAACCATAAAGATATTTGAAGAACTTCTGGAAAGTCCGCAAAACCGTTTGGTAGAGCAGGCGGTAGAAAACGGACGCATACCCATTGCGTATTCCTGTTCGTTCGTGCCCGAGGCTTTGCTCATGGCAGATAAACTTTTTCCGGTACGTCTGCATGCGCCCGGTTTAGCCGGCACAGAACTTGCTGATAATTATTTATCTTGCTTTGTTTGCAGCTATGCCCGCGGACTGCTGGAATTTGCCATGGACGGGCGTTACGATCTGATTAAAGGATGGGTCTTCGTACCTTCATGCGCCCATATGCAGCGGCTTTATGATAACCTGGAGTATCTTCAGAAGCCTGACTTTAATCATATCCTGGATGTGCCTCGCAAAGTAAACAAGGATACGCTCGTATGGATGTCCGAAGAACTACAGATGATGGCGGAAAAGCTCGCTGGCCATTTCGGCGTGGACATGAGTGATGCGTCGATCAGAAAGGCCATGCAGCAGTGGAATGATTTTGCCGGTGTCATCCAATCAATCGGTGAGTTGCGCAAAAAACCAAATCCGCCTATCAGCGGCACCGAATTCCACCAAATCGTCATGGCTTCGTTGGCATCGCCAAAGGATTTGATTCTTCCTTATATCCTCGATGTTAAAAAAGAACTGGAACAGCGCGAAGGAATAAAGAACTCCCGGGCGCGCCTGATGGTGGTCGGTGGTCATCTGCATGATCCGGAATTTATCAAAGTAATCGAGTCGCAGGGATGCCTGGTTGTGGCAGATCGTTTCTGCACCGGAACAATCCCCGGATTCAAAACTATAGATATCAACAACGACAGTCCATACAAAACATTGGCTGAGTATACTTTTGCCAAGACACTTTGTCCGCGCATGATGGAGGATTTCGACCGCCGGCTGAATACCATCATTGACACCGTTAAAGAATATAATATTGACGGTGTGGTGCTCGAAATCATCAAATTCTGCGATCTATGGGGAGTGGATTCCATGCCGCTGGTATCGGCTTTGCGCGATAATGGCATACCGGTACTCAAACTGGAGCGGGAATACTGTCTTGGTGGTGAAGGCCAACTCCGCACACGTGTACAGGCGTTTATTGAAAGCATGGGCAAATAATGGATTAATAAGGAGGCTTACGTGAAGCTCAATACTGTTTTTGACAATACCAAAAATACAATCATGCGTCTGCCGGAATTGACGAAAGGTTTTCTGAAGAGATCTCTCATCGGATATTATTTCAGTGCGCCGCCCCCCCGGGAAGCTATGGTTTATACAAAATACTGGATCATGAACTGGGCGGCAATCATATACTGGATAGGGCAATCCATTTTCAAGCTCGGTCCTGTCACGTTTATCCGCGCATTGATCAAATATCCCTGGATACTAATACTGCTTCGTGTCAATGGACTTACCAATCGTGCGGCACGCGACAAGATCGGTTTATATCATGACGCAATTTGCATTACGGTTAACTCTGTAACGTTAGGTGTTATTAACGAACTGCGAAATATGTTGTTTGATGCCGAGAATCTCGTCATTTTTGAGGACCTAGTCCCTTACGATATCGGACGTGGAATGGGTTTGAACTGTTACATGCTGGAACTTTGGGGAATTATCTTGCCCATTCTGGTATCCGACGCCAGCTTACAATACATCGATGAAGCCGAAAACTCGGGTATGAATCCCGATGCCTGCAGCCTGCCTAAGGCAACGGTGGGCATGGTTGTCAAGGGTCAAACACCCCAAGGCATGGCCATGGTTAGCTCCAATTTGCCTTGCGACGCCGGAGCAGCCTCCTATGCCTTCATTCAGCGGGCGTACGGCAACATCCCTACCTACCGTCTGGATACTCCTTATAATTTCTACAACGAACGAGCTGAACAACTTTTTGCCAAAGACGTGATGGGTATGATCAGCTTTCTGGAAAAGCACACTCCAAATCGTATGGACTGGGATCGCATGCGCAAGATTTTCGAAGGCCGCAATCGCATGCTGGAACTGGAAATGGAATTGTGGGAAA
>AWGX01000470.1 GCA_000495415.1 Smithella sp. ME-1
CGCCTGGTATAATTCGTCCAGCAAGCTCCAGTGCACTTTGTTTCTGAAGCTTGGGTCTCATTTTCAGATTGTCTCACTACCAGTAAATTACTTTTATGCCTACTGCTTCGGCCAGGGGGATGTTCTGCATACCCGAAACATTTTTAATGTTGAATTTTTTCATAGTAACCGCGGACGGCAGAAGAAAATCAAAATCTTCTTTTAATTCAGGAGCCAGTCCTATGTTTTTAGTCTGGGTAATATTAAAAAACTGCTGGGGAATATCCAGTTTTTTGTAAAATTCTTTTTCCAGTTTAATTGTTTCCTGCTGTTCTTTTTTAAAAGTATTAAAATATTCGTCGCTCATTTTGTATTTTTCTTTCATTTCTTTTTTCAATTTTTCGAAACCGCCGACCTGTTTTAAAAGTGCCTGAGCATTACCGTGAAAACCAACGACACCGTTTTTAATGATTTTTTCTTCTCCGGCCAGAAACAGATAATTGGCAGCGCTCGAAACCGCCAACCCTTCAACAATAACATCCAATTTTCTTTTCTGAATATCCAGTCCCATTTTAACGCCACTGTAAGTATCTCCACCCAGACAGTTGATCACCAGCATTTTGACATCGTTGTCAATATTTTTAAGGTATTCCGAATAACTATCTCTGACTATATAGCCTTCAAACTTTAAAATATTTTTATTGATTCTGGTAAATTGGCCGGGTGCTTTTTCTTTTTTGAGTTTCATAATTTTTAAGGTCAGATCTTCCTGCGTGAGGTTTGATTTGTATTCCGCACCTGACAGCGTCTCGGCGAAAGATGGGAAAGCAAACAACACTAAAATCAAAAAGACAGATATTTTTGAAGTTTTTATCATATAAAAATCCTTTCTATAGCCCTGCCCCATTACTGCCGGTTGTAGAGTTTTTATACTCTCCTTTACCTTGTATAAATATGGATATTAATTAATATGCTAATTTCATCTTTCGAGTACTTGCATTTCCTTCGCGTCGGTTACAAGCCATTTCTTTTCTATCTTTTGCAGGTTGAATTCCAGCGCCAGCGTGTGATCATTCCTTTGATCATATGCATCGGTTGCTTTTACGTAAGCTGTGACGACGGCATGCGCCTGCGGAACCTGGAGAGATTCAATTTTTAAATCTTTAAGGTCGACGGAAAGATTTCTGTAATAGCTTCTGGCAATCGACAGGTATGCCGGAATATCTTTTTGTAAAACCGTTTGTAAAACGTTATAGCTCGGAATAGCGACCTGACATGTCTGGGCAATTTTTTCCTGTACGTGCCTGACACGTAACGCGAATTCCAGTTCGTTTTCATTCGGTGTCCAGGTCATTTCTTTGGCCAGCGAGCGTAACTGCTTTTTCACAGCCCTCGCCTCCCAGTCAACAGATAAAAGCAAAAGTATCACCCCTGCCCCAACAAGTATCAGCACTACTGTCAGATATTTTTTAGTTACCATAACGGCATACCTGCAATACGTTTTAAAGATGTCTGGCCGAATGCATGTCTTTCGGCAGGCATGCTGCGATTATCGCCCACTACATAAATATTGCCTGATTTGACAATGGTTGGCGCTATATTCCAATTACTCTTTCCTGATACGTAAGGTTCATTTATCTTTTTACCGTCAACAAAAAGTTGTCCTTCTTTAAATTCAACGCTCTGGCCTTCGATGGCAACTACCCGCTTGAGCAACATTACATTTTGTCCCGCCATCAGCACAAGAACAACATCGGACGGTGCCGGTTTGGAAAAAAGATAACGCATTGTAAAACAGAAATTAAACGAACCGGTGACATATGTTGGCGCCATGCTTTCACCCTGGATGCGAAAAGGTATGAACACGAATTTAAAAATAATAAAAGCGGTTATGGCAACAACGATAACACGCAGCAAATAGCGTTTGGTTATTTTCGGGAAAAGAAAATTTTTTATGGCGGTGTCAGTCATTTTCTTTCAAATAGTTTTTTTGAACAACTTATCCATAACACGGCTTATCGTCAGCATAACAAGGTTATAAATCGGAAAACAGTATTTCTTGAAAAAGAAAAGCAACTTTATGTCGAATGAAGTGATGACAAAGAATTTACGGTTGCGAATTGCGTCGATGATCAGGTCGGCGACTCTTTCCGGCGTGATAGCTCTTTTAAGAAAATGCGCGCGTGTCTTATCCGTTATTTCCTTATCGGCATGAATTTCGACAGTCTTTACCAGACCGGTATTAACCGCGCCGGGACAAACTATGCTGACGTCTATCTTGTGCTTTTTTAAATCGTAGCGTAGAACTTCGGACATGCCTACAAGCGCATGTTTCGTTCCCGCGTAAACGACATGCCAGGGTAATCCGATAATACCGGCTGTTGATGAAATGTTAACTATATGTCCGCCGTTACCGGCGCGAATCATATCGGGCACAAAGCATTCCAGGCCGTGAATAACTCCCCAGAGATTTACTTTGATTACTTTTTCCCAATCATTGTGACTCATATCTTCTATCTGGGAAAAAAGGGCAATGCCCGCAACATTTATCAGAATATCCAGAGAACCATGCGCAGCATTAACATCTTTAGCGAAATCCTCCATGGCCTGATAATTGCCGACATCAAAAGGGCGTGCCAGACACACGGTTCCGCCGGCACTGGAAATTACTTCTACCGTTTTTTTAAGGTCGTCTCCGTTTATATCGGTCAAAAACAAACGGCATCCCAATTTGCCCATGGCAATGGCAGTGGCCCGGCCGATTCCGCTTGCGGCTCCGGTAATAAGTATTTTTTTATCTTTCAGATCCCGCATTTTTTGCTCCGAAATTGCTTTTTAAATCTACCCTAAATTCTCTGATAATTTTTCCGGTTCCCGCCGGAGTTTATCCCGCAGGGAACTCCGGCGAATGCCCGGGCATGCGGGACTTCGAAATGACACA
>AWGX01000471.1 GCA_000495415.1 Smithella sp. ME-1
CTCTCTGCCAGCCGTAACGTTTCTGTGCTTCCATCAAATACCTTTGAGCTTTTTCCACCTGCTCTTTTGATAATGCCCATTCCTTTCCCTCTGATGCCCTTCCCAGCGGCAGAAACTCTACCATAGTAAAATCTACTCCCGTTTCCATGGAAAGATCCACCATCTTTTCCAGCTCATCATAGTTTAGACTGGTAAGTGTCATGATCAACATTACCGTGGGAATTCCGGTTTTCACCAGGTTCCGAAGCGCATCCATTGCCTTTTGGAAAGACCCTTCTCCCCTGTTCCAATCATGACTCTTCTCCATGCCATCCACGCTGATCTTTACCTGCGAAAGTCCAGCGCCCGCCAAATCCCAGCAGAGACGCTTATCTAAAAGATAACCGTTACTGTTCATTGCCACAGTCATCCGGCTGGAAGCATAGTTCACGATAGAAACCAGATCTTTTCTTAAGGTTGGTTCACCTCCGGCAAACATTACTATTTCCGTACCCGCTTCGGCAATATTATCAATGATAGAAAATACATCTTCAGTACGTAGTTCATGATGAGGAAGTTCCGGGGAATCGGGTGGATAGTATTTCGCGTTGATAAAACACTGCTTGCAGTCCAGGTTACATGCATCCGTGAGACTAAACCAGGCAAAAAGCGGCTTGCACTCCGCTACTGCCCGGTAAAATTTCTCCCGCGTAATTTCTACAAAATTGTCTCTTTTGTCTTCCATGTCTGCCCATTCAGGAAAAGTTAAAACAAGAGGCTGTCGCGTGTTGTTTTTGGGCACCAATAATTCTTAAAGCTACATTTTAAAAAGCTTGTCCCGAAAAAGAATTTCCAGACCTTCCGCCAGATGGCGAATGTCATCCATCAGATAAACTGTTCCACGGGGATATCGTTCCAGCAAAAACTGTTGTGTCTGGACATTACAC
>AWGX01000472.1 GCA_000495415.1 Smithella sp. ME-1
GCTTACTTTTTCCTTTTCCATGGATATTCCGGAAGAACCAAGGGCGGCAATTATTCTCCCCCAATTAGGATCTTCTCCAAAAAATGCCGTTTTAACCAAATTGGAGTTCGCGATAGCATAGGCGACAGATCGTGCATCAGATTTTGATCTGGCACCTTCGACCATAATCGAAATAAATTTTGTAGCTCCTTCACCATCTTTAACAACCGCCTGGCAAAGTTCCGTCAATACCTCGGACAGCATATCGCGAAAACGCTGCAGACGGGCCTGTACCTTTTCCAATGGATTATTGCCGGCTAAACCATTGGCCATAATAATCGCCACATCATTGGTGCTCATGCAACCGTCAACACTGATCGAATTAAATGTAGAATTAATCACCTGATGGAATACTGTGCCCAAAGCTTTGGAATCGATTAAAGCATCGGTCATTACGTAAGTCAGCAAGGTAGCCATGTTGGGTTCAATCATACCGGCGCCTTTGGCAATACCGCAAATAGTAATATCTTTTGCTCCGACCACACCTTTGCGAATGGCAATTTTGGGATATTTATCCGTTGTCATCATTGCTTCTTCCGCATCTTCAATTCCGGTCTCATTTAATCCTTTAACCAGCTTACCTATGCCGCCTTCTATCTTTTTTAAGGGAAGTCTTTTTCCAATGACCCCTGTAGAACTTACGAGAATTAATTCATCTTTAATTTTCATTTCCCTGGATAATGCTGCAGAAACGGCCAATGCATCCCTGTAACCTTCTTTTCCTGTGGCCGCGTTGGCACATCCGCTGTTGGTAATAATTGCCTGAGCGATACCTTTCTTAACGCGTTCTTCATTAATCAGCAGCGGCGCTGCTTTAAAAGTATTTTTAGTAAATACAGCCGCCACTTTTGCGGGTACGG
>AWGX01000473.1 GCA_000495415.1 Smithella sp. ME-1
AAAAAAAATTGCTCATCAAATGAGCCATCTTCATTCCGATATTCGAGTAATCATTTGATCTTTCCGGTTATAAATTAAATTTAAAGATTAAAAATTGTCTTGATTTTACTTAACAAAAAAGCTACATAAAATATGTATTAAAATTAAACTCTTATGTTCCCGGCACTGCCGGATGGGAGAGGAGATTATTTTTAATGTCATTAAACAGTAACAATTTACCATTCAACTATTTAACGATAATTGTTTGCGCAACAGTAAATTAAGACTATCAGGAGCAATATGGATAAAATCTGCATAGTAAAAAGACGGCGAGAACAAGCCCAACCGGAAATTAAAGGTACGCCTGCACCACCGGCTAACCAGACTGATGTTATTCTTTCTAAGATTGCGCAGAGT
>AWGX01000474.1 GCA_000495415.1 Smithella sp. ME-1
ATTGATTAATAAAATTTTTGAGCTGGGGGACAGACCGGTAACAGATATCATGATTCCCCGTGTGGATATGTTTTGTCTTCCGCTGGATGTGCCGATTGAAGAAATGCTTCATTCTGTAGCAAGGGCAAGACAGGAGCGTGTACCCATTTACAGAGAAGACAGAGACGATATTGTCGGAATTTTGTTTGCCCGTGATTTGCTCAACAATGTCTGGCTAGGACGCTCACAGGAGAGCATTCAAAATCTTTTAATAAAACCATATTTTGTTCCTGAACAACAAACGGTTCACGGACTTTTGCATGATTTTCAGAAAAACTTTTTGCAGATTGCCATTGTAGTTGACGAATACGGCGGTGTTTCCGGCATGATAACGTTGGAACATATTCTGGAACATCTTTTTGAAGAGACTACCGGAGATGATGAATCTGCTTGCGAAGGATGCGAGAAAATTGATGATCGAACGGTTATTGTTCCCGGTAGTATGTCGGTCGAACAGTGCAATAAAATTCTTGAAGCTGAATTGCCGGAGGATGAATTCGATACAATAGGCGGATTTGTCCTGCACCTTTTCGGACAGATGCCGGGAAAAGGCGAAGAAGTGAGCTCGGACGGATATGTATTTTCCGTTCATGATATCAGCAAGACCAGAATACTGAAAGTGAAAATAACCAGGGAACTGCCTGAGGAGCCGGAATAATGAGCTTTTATTTAATCATCGCAGTCATACTGTTTTGTCTTGTACTGGAAATGCTTTATTCCGGCGGTGAAGTAGCACTGTTCGCATCCGATATAAACAAGCTTAAAAATCGTGTGCATCATGGATCGAGTTCTGCAGAACAGGCAATTAGATTAAAAGAGAAGCCGGAATGGTTCATTTCCACCGCTCTTGTCGGGACCAATCTGGCAATAATTGTTGCATCAACTCTGGCCACAGGTCTTTTGATATCTTTTTATGGACCGGAGCAAGGCGAATGGATAGCATTTATGATTATGCTGCCAACTCTTTTCTTAATGATTATCGCTCGCAGTGTATTTCTTTATTATGCGGAAACTATGGCGATAAGAGTAGCCTGGTTTATCCGTCTTTCCTCAATACTTTTTTATCCCGTGGCTTTTGTTATTGCGGCCGTATCCCGGGGAACTGTTCATCTTTCTTCTGACCGTAAAGCGGGAGAAACTTCCCACATCACCAAAGAGGGACTCAAATATATTCTGGGTGAAAAAACAAAAGGCGGCGACATTCTTACCAGAGAAAAGGAAATGGTCAGCCGCGTATTTGATTTTTCAGAATTAACCGCTGTCAAAATTATGGTACCAATTTCCGCTTTGACGTCGCTACCTGCTTCGATGAAAATTTCCGAAGCAGTGGGCGTTGTAGCGGACAAAAAATATATGCGCATTCCAGTGTATGAAGATACCGTTTACAATATAGTCGGCATTCTCCATTACTTCGATCTTTTGGAAATGCTGCTCAAAGACAGGCAGGCCTCGGAAAGCGTAGGCGGAGCAACAGTCGCTTCCTGCATGCGTAAGGATATTTTTTATGTGCCGGAAACAAAAAAAGTCAGCGAACTCCTTGCGATAATGCAGAAAAAAGACGAGCAGATGGTGGTAGTGGTGGATGAATATGGCGGCGCGACAGGTGTTGTCACCATAGAAGATATCGGAGAAGAAATTGTCGGAACAATTGATGAGTATGTGGCTGGAGAAAAACTGTATAGAAAAATATCCGAAGGACGATATCTTGTTTCGGGACGATTGGAAATGGGTACTTTGCGGCAATTAATTAAAACTGTATTTCCTGAAGGAAACTATGAAACCGTCGGCGGATTTCTGATGCAACAGATGGGCAGGATTCCCAAACCCAAAGAAATATATCAGTTCGGCGGAGTAACATTTATTATTGAAAACGCCGACCAGAAGTCGATAAAGGAAGTGATGGTGATAGCATCTTATATTCAAGAAGCGATTAAATAATGAGGAATAGAAATGGATTGCCCAATCACCACACATCCGTCTGCCGTAAAGCAAGCGAGAGTTATTTATCCTTGACACGTAATCAATAATAGGTTACATAGAAATCATGTTTAGCGTATCGATTAAGAAGAAAACGCTTAAAGACATTGAAAAAATGCCGATTTCCGTTCAGGAAAGTCTGACTGTACTACTTGACGACTTGAGGGAAAAAGGACCATCCCAGCCGGGATGGTCGAATTACAGCAAAATCGGAAAAGAAATGTATCATTGTCATTTATCAAGGAAGTGGGTGGCTTGTTGGTATTGTGAAAACAAATCATTAATTATAGAGGTGTATTATGCAGGCAGTCGTGAAAACGCCCCGTATTGAGATCAGCATCAGGGGCGCGGCGATTCCGCCGAGGCTGATGGACGTTTTAAAAAAAGAATACGGCAAAAAGCTTAGACTTGTTGAGGATGATGAAGATGAACTTGTCGATGTCTTTGAAACGTCGTGGTATAAGGACGTCAAGAGCAAGATGACGCCAGCCGCGTATCTGCGTATTTGTCGTGAGAATAAGAAATTAACGCAATCTCAATTAGGCGAATCCCTTGGCCGTGGTATTCCCCGGCAGCACATTTCCAATATGGAACACGGTCACAGGCCCATCAGTCTGAAAATGGCCAGGAAGCTTTCGTCGCTCTTTGGCGTGCCAATTGAAAAATTCATTACGGAAGCTGAGGAATAAGCAGCATTCCTCTGTTCAATAGTAACTTAGTATTTTAAGGGCGTCCCCTAGTTCCCCCAATATGTTATATGGTAAAAATTGAATGCATAGTGAATTATAAATGATTAAGGATTGCTAACGAGAAGAAATATAAATTCTATACGGTTATTCTGGCGGCGAGTAAGGGCACCAGCATGAAGCCATAATGCTGAGCTTACAAAATTCTACTAAGTTATATAATTAACAAAAATAATAATATAATATGCTTAGTAAAAACATGACAGAACTGCAGGTATTGGAGAATTCAGGGGACATAGCACTTAATTAAGGAGAAACTGGATTGCCCAATCAACCGG
>AWGX01000475.1 GCA_000495415.1 Smithella sp. ME-1
TTTTTTTGGGTCAACAGCTCATCTGTGTTCATCTTTCTGTAATAGGCCTGCTTTGTATCCATTACCCGTTTGTACGCAGTGTCATGATTCAGATTATCATCCTTTAACGGGAAGAACTCTTACATTCTCCTCGTTTTTTAGTTTTTTGTTTTTACTTCACAATCTTTTCCATCTGACGTTGTGATCGACGATAAGCCGGGTCCGCACACTCTGA
>AWGX01000476.1 GCA_000495415.1 Smithella sp. ME-1
CGAAGTCCGGCGCATGCCGGAGGACCCATAATAGTCCTGGATTCCCGCCAGAAAATTGCGGGAATGACAGCGATGATTTCACTTTTTTCGGCAAAAAAAAGGCAGGGTCTTGTGGACCCTGCCTTTGATTTTAGCATCACAAGGATGCTTTGTTAACTTACTTTCCCGATGCTTTTTCCGTCAGATTATTACACCTGCCGAAGTAGCCGGGGAAACTCTTTTACCATGCCAGCCTCAATCCCGCCAAACCGGTATGGTTTACGTAATCGCTGTTCAATTCCGCATCGTACTGAATGTACGCACCTACATGCTTGTTGAACAACAGGCTTAAGCCCACTCCGATAATCGCTGTATCGCGGCTCAATTGTTCCGCTGCAACACTGAAATAACTTGAACCCATACCTTCAAACTGAGCGTTGATCATATGATCATCGTTGGAGAACTCATGCGACCACTTCAATCTAAACTCTGGTTTGAAAGCAGCGTTTTCACTCAGTTTAATATTACCGGTCACGTTTACACCGAGGAAACTCTTGTAGGATCCGGTATCGCGCTTGTCAACATTAAGATTATAGATACCGGCGCCGGTTTCCGTGAAGGCTTCCTGTTCCAGATAATCAACCTGGAATGCCGCCAACGGACGAATTTCCACGTTGCCCGCGCTGATCTTATAACCAACTTCGGCATAACCTGTATACTCATTGCCGCTGTAATCGGAATTAGCCACCTGAGTAGGTCCTAATGTCGTGATGTAGCGGTCAAGATTATACTTGTTGTACGCGTAGGTGAATACGCCCGCAGCATACCAGGGTTTACCGTTATAGCACAGATAGAGAGAGCCATGGTAGCTGTCCATGTGTCCATTATCCAGCAGATCATCGAATTCCACATTAGTTCTGGAAATACCGCCGGCCATTCCTATGAACAAATCATCGGCAATGCGGTAATCGAAACCGACTATACCGCCATACAGATTCTGTTTGTACTTGGCAATTAAATCATCCGAACGGCGATTTCCTGTGCCCAGGTAACCATCTGCCCAGAGACCCCAATTTGTTCCCTTGGCTGCCTGACCCTGGCTAATCACATTGCCTACCGCTGCCATTAATATGGGAGCAACATCACTGACCGTGTCACCGCTGCCGGTCATCGCCAACTTGGGACTGCTGTCAGCTACAGCAAATCCATTACCCGAATTGTAATTTGCCAAACCGCCGAAGCCACCCATGCCACCCATGTGATTGTTCAATATTCCGAGATATTTATCCAGAGCATCGAAACTCATCAACTGGAACGCGGTATGGCTTCCGCCACCCAATTCGGCAAGAGCCCGTTGTGCTTCACTTTCAGATACCTCTGTCAGTAAGGCATTCAGCAAGGCAAGCAGATCAGGATCATCGGTTGAACCATAAAGTTCATCCAGAACTTCGCCCAGAGGTATACTGCTGGGATCCGCACCTGTTGTGAAACTGAGACGCTGCAGAATCAGATCATACACACCCTGCAGGCCGTCGTTATCAGCAACCAGGTCGGGGGTAAGGAATGCCGAATTAGCCGTTACGTCACTCCACAAGGTAAGATCGCCATCTACCGTCAACACATTTTCATATGTAGTTGTTAAAAGATACCTGTTGGCATCCGTCGGCGTGGGAATTACAATCACAGTACTTCCGCCGAAATCCGCATCCTCGGTCACCGTTAAAGCGCCACTCGCATCTACAGGAGCTTCTTCCGTAGCCGAAGGCGTTATCACATAACCGATGGAAGCACCGTCGGCAACCGTTAAGTAATCGGTTGTAACACCCGCTGTAGTTTCGCGTGCGCCAAAAGCAAGAACGCCTTCGTTAACATTAATCGGCATCGATTCTGTTTCATTATAATTTGGATCTGTGTAGTCCATATCACCGGTCAGCACCCATGTGCCCGCTCCGGTCTTCTCCATGGTGTCGAAGCCCAGAATCTGGTTGGCCGCCATCGTGTTGACGTCCGCAGCTTCTGCAGCCTCCAGGGTAATATAGTTGTTGGTAAATGACAAATCATCATGGTCGGCGATGATTAGTCCGTTGATTACCGAGCCTGTGCCCAGCAATACATTGTTGTAACCATCATCCAGTTCCACCGCGTAGTAGTTGTCGGCGGTATCCGTAGAAGTGATTGTTCCATAGTTTTCAATTGTCGTGTAGCCATCACTGTAAATACCGACCTTGCCGCTGATCGTGCCGCGGTTGTAAATATGAACCGCATCATCGTCGTCATAAGAACCGGGTTTGTCGATATAGATACCACGGCTGTAGCTCGTACACTCCGTGCATACGGTACCTGTACCAATTATTGTACCGTAGTTCGTAATGTCAATGGTATCTGCGTCATAGATGTATATACCGTATCCATCGCCGTAACCGTCATTGTAAGCAACACCTTCGCCGCTGATTGTGCCGCCGGTGATAACCTCTTCAGGCGTTCCTTCATCCTCTATTGCGCCGTTTGTGATGACAGCGGCATCAACATTAGACATGTATACACCGTAACCGTAGCCATCACCGGAACCGGCGTCTTCGCTCAAGCCTGTGCCTTTACCGC
>AWGX01000477.1 GCA_000495415.1 Smithella sp. ME-1
TAGCCTCTACCGCTTCGCCGCTGCCGTATTTGCGTTCCAGAGCTTCGATTATATAGTGCAACGGCTGTCCCACATAATTAAGGAATGTTATTCCGTGCGCGAGCATGTCTTCCTCAAAAGCACTCGCTGAAAAACGTCTCTTCAGGACAAAACTGCCCCCGACCAGCATCTGCGGGAGTATTCCGATATACCAAGCGTTGGAGTGGAATAAAGGCATTGAAATATAACCACGGTCATTCTTGTTTAAATGAACCGCAGACTGTACAACAAAGCCCGCACCGAACATTTTGATGTGTGTGCAGGGTACTCCTTTGGGCATTCCGGAAGTGCCTGAAGTATATATAACTATTACGGAGCTGAAATTATCAACATTAACCCGATATCTTGACGGTACTTCAATACGTTCAGCTTCAGCAATGGCATCTTCCAGCGACAGAAATTCTTTTGATGTAAAATTTTTCCTGTCTCCGCTAAAATAAACACTTTCCGGACCAATTGTTTTCGTATTTTTTATCGCGCTATCCACTTCTTCCACGGTGCTTTCATTGATAATCAAAAAGGATATTTGGGCCTGATCCATGACCTTGGCCAGTGTTTCACCACGAAATCCTGTATTTATAGCAAAAAGAATGGAGTTGCTTAAGCCCGCGCCAAAGGAGGCAAAGAGAAATTCGGGAATATTATCCATGTAAACGCCGAAAGAAAGTCTCTTGTCTTTATCAAACTTGCCGCACTCCACCAATTTTTTTCTTACACTCAGAAAAAAATGTGAATAGCGAAGGGAGTGTTGATAAACTTCACGATATGTATAATCACGTCCTTCAAATATAAAGAAGATGCGATTACGTCGGAACCAAAGCCACCACATGGTAAATTTTATCATGCTGCTGAAGTTTATAAATCTGAAAACTTTTCGGATGATTATTTTAAGGTTTATCTTTTTCATTTTTTATATTTTTTGAGAAATTATTATATGCTGAATAAAATCTAAATACGCAAAGGTCTGTTAAGTTCTTTGCGGGCTTCTTCCGTAATTATCTTCATTTCATTGGCGGAGATACCGAGATTAAGAAACGTCTGATTGATGATTTCCAGGCTGGCTTCAAATTCCGGTTGAACCACATATGTTGCACCTTTCTTGTAAAGAGCTTTCATCTCTTCCACGCCTTCCGCCCGTGCAATAATGTGAATATCCGGATTGATTTTTTGTGCCTGCGCTATAATTCCAAGCGAAACAACCGCCACAGGAGTCGTTATCAACAGTAGTTTTGCTTTACGCAAAGCCGCGGCTTCCAGAATTATTCCCTTGCCGGCATCTCCGAAAATAATCGGGTATTTGCATGTTTTTACTTCTTCACCTCGGCGGGAATTTTGTTCCAGAATAACGAAAGGGATACCCGAGTGGTGTAGTACATTGGCGACATGCATGCCCACTCTTCCTCCTCCTGCAATAACGATATGATCTTTCAAATCGCTTTTAGGAAAATGTAAAGGTTTCAGTTTTAGCGGTTTTATAAAGCGGCGGGCTAAAGCATACAGTGGTGTAGTCATACCAGATATAAAAGGTGTCAGCAGCATTGTAACAATGGTCATTGCCAGCACCAGAGAATAGAATTCGGCGGAAATCGATTTGGTTCCGACACCGACCCTTCCAAGAATAAAAGAAAATTCACCAACCTGTGACAATCCCAATCCCATTGCCAGAGGTATAACATTGCGATAACCAAAGGTTCGGCTTAAAACCGCAAAAATTAATGCTTTGCCCAGCATAACAAGAATTACCAGAAGCGCTACGATTTGCCAGTTTGCAAAAAGAAATCTGATATCCAGCAACATACCTATGGAAGTAAAAAACAGCAAACTGAAAACATCACGCAAAGGAATGATGTCGCTTAATGCCTGATAACCGTAGTCGGATTCACTCAAAAGAATGCCCGCCACGAAAGCACCGAAGGCAAAAGAAAGACCGAAAATATAAGTACCGTATCCGATACCCAGACCGATGGTAGCTGTCGCAATGAGAAAAAGTTCGCGCGAATTCCAATTTGCAATATGCCTCATCAGGCGGGGAATGATTTTCGTACCGATAAAAATTATTGCCATTAGAAAAACTGCCGCTTTAGCAGCCGCAATAAGTAATATGGAGAAACCGGCTTGAATATTATTCAACTGCGGCAGAATAATCAGCATCGGCACAATAGCCAGATCCTGTACAATCAGCACACCGATCATCACCCGGCTGGAAAGCGTGCCCATCATTCCCTGCTTTTCCAGAGTTTTTATCATGACCATAGTACTGGACAGAGAAATCAAAGCTCCGAACCATACGGAAGACGTCCACGACCAGCCAAATAATTGACCAATGCCGAATCCATAGACCATTGTTAAGATTATTTGCAGAGGCGTACCGAATAATGCAATTGCCCTGACCGGTTTTAATTCCCTGAACGAAAATTCCAGACCCAGTGCGAAAAGTAAGAGTGCTATGCCTATTTCCGCCAGCTTCTCGATACTATTAATATCCGATATGGTGACGCCTCCGGTATAAGGCCCAATAGCAATTCCGGCTAGAATGTATCCAAGGATTAAAGGCTGCTTGAGTGCCTGAGCTATCAAACCACCCGCTAACGCAGATATGACGATTATTACGATGTCTTCAGCAATTCCCATATTACTATTAACAATTCTTTATGAAAATAATAAAAATATTAAAAAAGTTAAGAAACTGTTTCGATTTGGTTGAGTATAGGTGAGGGTCTTCTTGTGTGTCAAGGCAATAATGATGTTGTGGCGGGGCGTGATAGCGCGAGGGCAAAATGCGCGATAAATGACTTCCCAAATTCATTTGATTGTATCAAGTCTCGTTTGATTATCTCCACACCGCTCGGTGTAATACCACCTGAAAATTCATGATCAGCAGCTCTTTGGCCTTCGTTTTTTTTGCCCCAGATACATTATACGTAGTGCTGACACTTTCCATCCTTAATCCTTTATATAATCGCCTGATCTCAGGGATATCGTTTATCGATAAAATATACCGGCCTTTAATCTGCGCTAGCATGTCGCGCAGGCGTTGAAAATCTTCCCTTTTAAAGATACCGGGGCCATAATCACTTTCGCAGCCATAATAGGGAGGATCAAGATAAAAGAAGGTGTGGGGCCGGTCGTAGCGTTCAATAATCTTTTCGTATGGCCTGTTTTCGATATAAACCCTGTGCAGCCTTAAATGGACGGCGGATAGTTCCTCTTCGATGCGCAGGAGGTTAAACGCTGGCGTCCGGTAGGTAGATATATTCAGGCACTGGCCGACAAGCTTGCTGGAATAGGCATTTTTGAGCAGATAAAAGAACCTGACTGCCCGCTGGATATCAGTGAGGGTATCAGGCTCTTCCAGTTTAAACCGGGCAAATTCATCGCGGGCCACCAGAATCCATTTAAGATACCTGATAAATTCCTCAAGGTGGTGTTTTACAACCCTGTATAACGTAACCAGGTCGGTATTTATATCATTAATTATCTCGACTTCCGATTCTTCTTTCTTAAATAGCAGCCAGGCAGCACCGGCGAACACTTCGCAATAACAGGTATGTTTTGGAATCAGCGGGATTATTTTCCCAGTCAGTGATGATTTTCCGCCCAAATATGATAAGAAACTTTTCATGCGATCCTCCATTGATAAATCGGATGCGCCCTGCTATATACCAGCTTTCTCAGGGTCTGGTGGATGGTAGCAGGTCATCCTGTCTTGCGGTGAAATCGCATGGTTTTGGGAGCGCCAACTCCCTGAATTACTATCCGCCTTTCCTTTTAATAACCTATTGCAAACCAAAAAAATCCTGGGATGTCAAATCCTTCTCCGGCATTTTGAGTGCGTACCGTCACTGACGTTTTGCTCTTGGTGGATATCTGTGCCCAGAGATTATCTTCATCATTTGCCCCTTTAGCCGTAGCTGACGCCATTAAGCATGCAGTTGGAAACTCTATTGGAAACGACACCTCCAGAGTGTTGTTGTCAGCCATTGTGGCAGACACATCACCCCATTGTAATATCAACCCACCGGGAAATTTCTGATACCCATTGGCGGCAAGTGAGTTCGTATACGAGATATTACTGTTTTTTACCTGGTAATTTGTTCCGTCGTAGGCAATCGTTATGATCTGGCCGCTCAGGATATCATTTGCTTCCAGGGCAGAAGATCCATTCTTTTTAAGTGACACTGCACCGAGACTATTGATATTAATTGTCGCCGCACCGGTGTTTGTAAAATTGGCTTTGAAACTTATTTCTCTGCCGTTCACATGCGCC
>AWGX01000478.1 GCA_000495415.1 Smithella sp. ME-1
ATACTCCGCGAGAAATCTTAATGACAATCAGAATATACAAGATATCTCACGGTGGTCGATATGACAATCTTTCATTGAGACACCAGGCTAGTAAAATAATTAGAGGAGCATTGTTAAATGTCTAATCAATCAACTTCCCCTCAACCGACACTGCAAGCTGGCGCTGAACTACACGGCTTTAAAGTTCTGCGTGTACAAGTATTTCCCGAAATACGAGTTACTGCTTACGAAATCGAACACAAAAAAACCGGCGCTAAAGTTCTGCATTTACACTCATTCGACCGTGAAAATTTATACGCAATCGGCTTTCGTACTCCGCCCACAGATTCAACGGGAGTACCGCATATACTGGAACACTCCGTACTGGCCGGTTCCGAAAAATATCCGCTTAAAGACGTCTTTAAAGAATTGATGCGCTCGACACTGCAAACATTTATCAATGCTTTCACATATCCGGATAAAACAGTTTATCCGGTAGCCAGTCAAATTAAAACTGATTTCTTTAATCTGGCACGTGTTTATACCGATTTGGTACTGCATCCGCGACTTCTTAAGGAAACCTTTCTCCAGGAAGGCCACCACCTCGAGCTTTCCGTACCGGATGATTTATCCAGTGATTTGATTATTTCCGGTATCGTTTACAACGAAATGAAAGGAGCATACTCATCGCCCGATTCACTGATGTATAAAGCCATACAGGAAAACCTCTATCCTGACAGCGTTTACGCTTTTGATTCCGGTGGCGATCCCGACGTGATTCCAGCACTCACGTACGAACAGTTTTGTGAATTTCATCGCGCATATTACTCGCCGACTAACGCACGGTTTTTTATTTACGGTGACATTACTACCGAAGAGCATCTTGCATTTCTTTCCGAAATGCTGTCTGGTTTCGATAGAGTGAACATAGATTCTTCCATCAGAAGTCAGAAACGTCTAACGGTACCTCTCTCTATTCGAAACAACTATCCTGTAGGCAAAGACGAGCCCATCGAACGAAAAACAATGGTCAATGTTGCCTGGATGATGTCCGAAAACACCGACCATGAGACTTCGCTTATTCTGGAAATCATAGCCGCGCTTCTCGTAGGTAGCGCGGCCAGCCCCCTGCGCAAAGCATTAATCGACTCAGGTCTGGGCGAAGATCTTACACCGATAAGCGGCATTGAAGCCGATCTGAAGCAGTTAATGTTCTGTGCTGGTTTGAGAAACACACAAAGTTCGGACGCGCAAAAGATTGAGCAGCTGATTTTTGATACAATAAAGAATGTTGTAAAAAATGGCTTTGACAAGGAACTGATAGAAGGGGTGCTGCATCAAGTCGAAATTCATGGCAAGGAAATAATTCGCAGTTCTTACCCTTATGGCATTCTCTTAATGGGCAATGTGTTCCAGACATGGCTCTATGATGGAGATCCTTTAATAGGACTGGATTTCCCCAAAATAATTGAAAGTATTCGCCAGCGCTGGGCGGCAGATCTCCAAATATTTCAAAAGATGACTAAAAAATGGTTGTTGGATAATCCTCATCGCATTCTGGCCATTATGGAACCGGATCCTGATTTCAATGAGAAGAAAGAAAAAATTCATCGGGATAAAATGGCCAAATTGAAAGCATCGTTGACCAAGAGCAACTTGGCGGAAATAAACACTCAAGCGGCAGAATTGAAAAAATTTCAGTCGGAGCCTGATTCACCTCAAGACGCGGCAACTATACCAAAATTAAAACTTGAAGACATTCCGCGATCAGTTGAAACCATACCATCGCAAAATTCTCTGATAGGAGAAGTAACTGCTCTGGAGCATGACATTTTTACAAATGGTATCGCTTATGTTGATTTAGCCTTTGACACGGCACACGTTCCGGAAGAACTTCAGCCCTATCTTCCGCTCATGGGCAAAATCATTACCGGAATGGGCGCAGCCGGTTTTACTTACGAAGAAATGGCCAAGCGTATCGCGCTGAAAATGGGCGGTTTCGGCTACGATCTGGCAACCGGTTTTTCCGCGGATGCCGGCAGAAGTTGGCAAAAGATGGCTTTCTCTTTTAGCGCGCTTTACCGCAATTTACCGGAAGCGACAAACATTGTTAGTGATGTTATTTGCGCCGGCGATTTAAGCGCGTACGCGCGCATGCGTGATTTGATCTCCGAGAGAAAAAATAATCTACAATCGGCGATTGTTCCTTCAGGTCACATTTTTGCTAAAATGGCCGCGGGGGCCGCGCTTAGCCTGCCTGCTTACAGGGACGAACAATGGCATGGCCGCACACAACTGAAATTCGTTCAAAAAACAGCCAATGATTTTGAATTATCAAAACAAAAATTGCGCGAAAAGCTGGAGGAGTTACGAAAAATTTTATTTAACAAAGAAAACCTGACTATAAATATAACTGCCGAAGCTAAAGGATTAAAGATTGTTGAAGAAAATATTTTACAACTCCTGGGTATGCTGCCTGCTTCAGTACCAGTGCATACAGAAACAAAACCAACGTTAGCCCCTGTCTATGCCGGCATTTCCATACCGGCACAGGTATCTTATGTTGCCTGTGTCTTACAGGCACCTGCTTACATTAACCCGGCTTCCGCCCTTTTAATGATTTCAGCCAAAGAACTATCCAACAACTATCTTTACAAACATATCCGTGTGCAGGGCGGGGCTTATGGCGGAATGTCTTCTTTTGACTCAACGCTGGGACTGTTTTCTTTCATTTCTTATCGCGACCCGCATATTGTGGAAACTCTGCGGGTATTCAAGGACGCGCAGGACTTTTATTCCAAAAATGAAATTTCATCAGAGGAAATGAAAAAGGCAATTATCAGCACTATCGGTATGCTGGATAAACCATTAGATCCGGCAGGACGCGGACATGTTGCTTTAATACGCAGCTTCGCGGGAATTAATGACGATATGCGTCAGCAATTCAGAGATAATGTTTTATCCGCTACTCCGCAAATGTTAAAAAATACTTTGGCGGATTATTTCTCCCGGGCAGCAAAATCGGCAGCGGTGGCTGTCTATTCCGCACCGGAAAAGCTAAGTGAAGCCAACACGAGGCTGGAAGAAAAACTACGGATTGAAAATATTTTTGAAACCTAGAATAACCCTTATTACTTAGTGCAATTGTGCAACGAGGTATAAAAAGGAGGTTAAAGATTAATCTTTAA
>AWGX01000479.1 GCA_000495415.1 Smithella sp. ME-1
TGTTCAAAAATGTTCAGATGCAAGCAACTGTGTGTCAAGCCAAATCAACAACTCACGAATTCCAGCACGTTTCGGTCTTTATCATCGAGTTTATTATGACCAATAGCTTTCTCATACACGCAGTGATAGCAACTTTAAAGCATTTGCCCGCTTCTCGAAGTCTCTTATAGAACACTTTGATCTTGGAATTGCAACGAATAGCTGTAACAGCGCACATGTATAAAACGGCACGAACTTTGGATCTTCCGCCCCAAATTGAGCGTCTGCCTTTATACTTGCCACTGTCACGATTCAAGGGTGCAACTCCCACCAAAGCCGATATCTGTTTACGGTTCATGGTTCCAATCTCAGGAACGTCTGCCAAAACGGTCCGAGCCATCACTTTTCCTGTGCCCGGAATACTTTGCAGGATCTTGTCCTTCTGGCGCCAGATGGGACTGTTCTTGATCAGATCATCCATCTCCCCGTTGATCTCCTCTAATAGCCGCTCCAGCATCCTGATATGCCCCTGTATCCCTTTTTTCGTCCACTTTGTGGCATGACTCAAACGATTTCTCTCTGCTGTGAGCATCTCAACAATCTGAAAACGTCTGGCATTGAGGGAATCAAGCCGATCTTCTTCCTCTGTTCTTAATGGCCTGGCTTCCGGCTTAACTGCCTCGGCAAACCGGGCAATCACACGAGCATCGATCTTGTCCGTCTTAGCCAATATTCCCATTGCTTTTGCAAAATCTCTGACCTGTCTCGGATTGACCGGCACTACGGGAAGACGGGCTGAAGCCAATTCTCTGAGCACGCCTCTTTCAAAGCCTCCGGTTGCCTCCAAAACGATCAGAGCAGGTCGCCTTGAACTTATAAAGTCCTTTAAATCCCTCTGCCCTTCTTCGGTATTAGCAAAATTCTTAAACTCTTCCGAATGGGCTATAGCCACATCCAGACTATCTTTGGATACATCTATTCCAATGAAATTCTTCTCGCTCATGTCTTGTTCTCCTGATTCCCTTCCTTACGTAAGATGCGGGCTCTTCTTCAGTCCCTGGCAACTGTTCGGGTTAATTACGGAGACAGTCGTAGCGACCCTCGCTTGCATGCGGGTTCTTGTGTCCCAAGGCGCGATCGGTCTGCTACGACCAGCTTCTTTCAAAGAACTTTATCACAACAGTCGCTTATACATGAGCACTGTTTAACATATAAGGCGCACAATAACCGAATCGCGAGGCGTATAATTAATACGTTGAGCGGTTCGGTTTGAAGTGCAATCCCGATTTTATCGGGACAG
>AWGX01000480.1 GCA_000495415.1 Smithella sp. ME-1
GAACTTGGTGTACTGGTTATTTTGTTGATTACCGTGTTGATGGTAGCCGTGATTGGAGCGATTGTTTTTGTGGAAGCAGGACAACGCCGCATCCCGGTACAGTATGCTAAAAGAATAGTAGGACGTAAAATGTATGGTGGTCAAACCACGCATTTACCGCTGAAGATCAATACTGCGGGAGTTATCCCTCCGATTTTTGCTTCTTCGGTGATAATGTTTCCGGCAACCATTGCCAATTTTGC
>AWGX01000481.1 GCA_000495415.1 Smithella sp. ME-1
CCTTATCCGGCCGTTTGGTCACGGAAGCCATTTCCGTGATACTTAGTCCTGAAGTGTTCGTGAAAAACAGACAATGCGGAGGAACTACCCCTTCGAGCTCTTCATAAACTTTTTTCTTAACAGCCATAACTTCTATGACAACTTCCACCACTACGTCCGCGCCGGTTGCCGCCTCTTTGATATCCAAAGTAGGCTTGATACGGCCAAGAATCGCGTCCATCTGCTCTTTGGTAATTTTGCCTTTTTCCGTATCGCGGCTGAGGTTTTTTTTAATCGTGTTCATCCCGCCGTCAATAAAGCGCTGTTCAATATCGCGCATGGTTACTTCATAACCCGCCTGCGCGCATATCTGCGCGATTCCGCTGCCCATCAATCCGGCGCCCAACACACAAACTTTTTTAATTTCCATTTTGGTTTCCTTTCTATTCTATGTTTTATTAATGAGACCCAATTTTCAGAAGCGAATAACCTAAAGGTCACTATAGGCGCACTGAAACTTGATGGTCGAATTATCCCGCAAAGCGGAG
>AWGX01000482.1 GCA_000495415.1 Smithella sp. ME-1
CTGCCATTTTGTTGCGGAAAACGACACTGATTGCATCGAAAAAATAAAGATTCTGCTTTCTTATCTGCCGGATAGTTGCCACTCTCCCCTGCCCATAATGGCCTGCACGGACAGTCCGGAACGCATTTGCACAGAACTGGATACAGTTATTCCGGATAAGACCAACCGCGTATACGATATGAAAAAAATCATCAAGTCCGTTGCCGACAACAATGAAATGTTTGAGCCATTCGAACTCTGGGCGAAAAATATCATTGTCGCTTTTATCCGTATTACGGGGAAACCGGTTGGTGTGATTGCCAATAATCCACGTCATGCCGCCGGTGTTTTGGACATAAACGCTTCCGATAAAGCTTCCCGTTTCATTCGCTTCTGCGATGCTTTCAACATCCCACTTTTAACATTTACCGACGTCCCCGGATACATGCCTGGCACCATTCAGGAATGGGCAGGTATAATCCGTCACGGTGCTAAAC
>AWGX01000483.1 GCA_000495415.1 Smithella sp. ME-1
ACAGGAGTCCATAATGTTTTTGCCGTTGCTGACGGCAGTAATAAAATTACGGAGTGCTCCAGGAATAACAATATCGCCAACGCCAGCTTTACTTTTATTGATTCCTCAATAATAAATTTACCGGATTTAACGTTAACACCTTCCGATATCGTGATTATTTCACCAAACCTGGTCGATGGACAGTCGGCAATAATTAACGCAACTATTCATAATATCGGAACTCTTGGTTCGACTAATGTAGATGTTGCATTTTATGACGGCGATCCGGCTAACGGAGGTACTCTCATTGGTGCTACTACAGTACCTGGTGTCGGTGCCGGTGCAACAGCAATGGCTTCTGTGGTATGGAATACATACGGTCAGTCTGGCAGAAATTATATACATGTCGTGATCGATCCACAAAATCTTATTGTTGAATTAAATAAGAATAATAATGCTTCTCTGGTAGCAATAGATGTTGCTGTTCCAACAAAACCGGATTTGGCTATTACGATCTCCGACATAAATGTTTCCAATGCCAATCCGAAAGCCGGTGAAATTCTTTTAGTAGATGCGACAATTCATAATTTAGGTACTGTTGTTAGTAATGTTGAAGTATCTCTCTACGATGGTGATCCGGCAGCCGGCGGTACTTTGATTATGCAAAAGACAAATACACCTATCATTCAATCAGGCGGGACAGCTGCATTAAGTTTTGAAATAAATACACTGGGGCTTTCCGGAAATCACGTCTATTACATTTATATAGATCCGAACAATAAAATAGACGAGGTGAACGAAACGAATAATACTGCTTCGGTTTCTACTACCATATCATTAACAAATCTTAATTTGACTATATCAACTGACAAAACTGATTATACCGCTGATGAGGTTATGCAGATTGCGACAAATATTTCAAATCTTGCTGCAACCGGCCGCACAGAATCTTTGGAAATTAAAATCACGGATCCATTCGGAAGTGCGGTTGCTTCATTAATAACTGATCAACAAGTAACGTTAGATGCTAATGAAAATAAAACGTTTAGCACTACATGGAATACGGGCAATATATATTCCGGTGATTATAAAGTGGTAGCGCTTTTGAATGAGACAGGTGTCGTAGTTGCCAGAGCTGAAAAGCAATTTACAATTTC
>AWGX01000484.1 GCA_000495415.1 Smithella sp. ME-1
TATTTCTTTACAGGCCGGTGGTAAAAGAAATCAGTTATTAATAACGATTCATTTATTTTTTTCAACGCGCTTAAACATTCCCATGTCATTATCCTGGCTCAAAAAATCAAGAGTGACGCCTGTCACTTTGCCCTGCGGATCTGCCTGAAAGATTGCAAATCCGGATTCAATGTCAGCGTCATAAACCGGCCAGTTTACGGCAAAGATATCTTTATCCCAATGATTAAGAGACATTTTTACTTTTTTAGGTCCGATAACGGCGGTTAATTTTCCGCTCACAACAGAAATAGTAATTTTACCATAAAGATCATTTGCATAAATACCTTCGTAGTTTTTCAAAGGCATTGCCGCAAGAGGATTCTGGGGCGCCACGGCTTTCTTGTCTTTCTCTTCCTTCTTCGTTTTCTCTAACTCGGCTAATCCTTCAGCGCTTAGATCCTTGGCCGGTTTACCGGCATACTGATCGAAGAATCTGAAGGCCAGAAGTTCCGGCAATTGGGTAACATAGTTGGAAAGTACGACAACCCCTATCTTTTGTTCAGGAACATAAGCGACCATGGTTTTCATCAGTGTGCCGCCGTTGTGCCAGATAATCGGATACGGTATATGTTCCATATATAACCAGCCCAGGCAGTAAAAGATGTTTTTGTGCACATCGCTACCCAAACCGATTACGGTCTTCGGTGAATGGATTACCTGCATATTCTCCACTGAGACCAACTGTTTGCCGCTGACATTTCCGTTGTTCATCTGAAAGGTCAACCATTTGGCCATATCCACAATATTGGAGTTGATTGAACCGGCTGGTCCGGCCACATAACTCCAGTCAAGAAATTCCCAGTTTTTAGGCAAGGCTATTACCTTGTCTCCATCGGCTGCGTGCACTGAAGAAACGTCTTTTGCGTTCAGAAAAGACAGCATATCAGACGAGGAACTGGACATTCCCAGCGGATTGAAAATACGCTCCTGAAGAGCCTGCTCCCATGTTTGTCCGGTATATTTTTCAATAATTCCCGCAGCTACAAGCCATAAACTATTCTGGTAAGCGTAGTGCGAACGGAAACTTGTCACTGGTTTAATATTGCGAATCGCCTTTTTAATGTAAGGGCGGTCGAAGCCCAGAAAGAAAAGTGTATCCGCGGCATATCCGGGCATACCGCTATGCTGGGCCATTAAGTCCGTAATCTGAAATTCTCTGGTCACCCAGGGATCATACATCATGAAGTCAGGAGCATGATCGACAACTTTATCTTCCCATTTGAATTTTCCTTCATCCACGAGCATTGCGGCCAGTGTGGCGGTAAAAGCCTTGGAGGTCGAACCTATCTGAAAAATGGTTTTTTCGTTTACCGGATCATTGCTGCCCAAAGTTTTTACGCCGTAGCCTTTGGCGAAGATGAGTTTGCTATCCTGAACAATACCAATGGCCATACCGGGGATATTCCAATCGGCCATTGTCTTGGCTGCGTACTGATCAAAATCAACTAATATCTTTTTAAGCTCGTCATCCGTCGGTTTTGTTACTTTATCTTGAGCAGATACCGCCCATGCCTGCAACATAAAAACTGCCGTCAAAACCGCGATAATCTTTTTCATGGGTACTCCCTTTTCAGCCATGATTATATATTTTTTTAATTAAAATACGTTAAACCGCGAAACTGGTTTAATTAAAGATATTAAACTATCAAGTTCGATATTCAAAATAGAACGCGGCGTTTATTTATTTATACTTCAATTCAACTTTTAAATCAAAGATGATATCGAG
>AWGX01000485.1 GCA_000495415.1 Smithella sp. ME-1
TCATGCAGGCGCCAATAGCCGAATCTGCTTCAATAGGTGATGTGTGTTTGTATCTCTTACTAGGAAACCGTCGGGGAAGCAAAAATTCTAAAAGCGAAGTATTTGTAACAAGTGTAAGTATACTGGGAAATGAAGCAATAGAGTTTTGTTTGGTGCCATCGGCATTTAATAGCTGTCCGCAAGCAATTGCGGCCCTGTCATTAGCCTCACAGAAATTCCATAATTTGTTTACTGCTTCGGGTGTTAAAACAGTATCCGTACTTAAAAGGAGGGCATATTTGCCTTTCATTATTGCCAGAGCCTGATTATTCGCTGCGCCAAAGCCTTTATTTTCCGTATTGGCAATTCTGATTACGGAAGGGAATTCTTTCTCCAGCATAGCGACAGAGCCATCGGATGAGGCATTATCAACGACAATAACCTCGTAGACAAGATCGGAAACCGTTTTATATAGTGAGTTCAGGCAGTTTCTCAGAAGATTTTTTACATTCCAGTTGGTAATAATTACCGATACATCAATTTTATTAGCAGTTTTTTCACCATAGCGATCGTTCATTGATTATTTACCCCCACAGCAGGACATCCTTATCTCTCACCGGGAATTGCATACGTCCTTCAATCCTCGGGATTTCGTATTGGGGAGAGAAGCCTCCGGATCCAGCCAAAGGTGCTCCACCGCCAAGATTTCTTTTTTTAAGTTCGCTCAATTTCGTATATTTAAAAAATTTGTTAACCATATCAGTCACGGCAAGCGTCAAGCAAGGCATATGTCCAGAATCCCCAGACGGGGGAAATAGTCCTGAACAAAGGTAAAAAAAGCGCGCATAAAAGCATCGCAGGTAGTAGAACTCTTCCCTTCCCGAAAAACGGTTCCGGCACCCAATGTTGAGTGTGGACAGAAACCATGCCATTCTTCCGTGTCAACCTCGCAACCAGACTCCGCGGCAATTTCCAATGTTTTATCGGTGCTTCCGGAGTCAACAACAATTTGCCGAATAAAAGAAATACTCTGCAGACAATATAAAATATTCTCTTCTTCATTCTTCGTTATTATA
>AWGX01000486.1 GCA_000495415.1 Smithella sp. ME-1
CTTGGGAAGCACAAGTGCCTGCCTGATTTTCAGCTATTACTTCTTACCGGAAATACCGCTTACGCAAGTAGCAATTCTTGCTGTTACTGGTAGTATTATCGGCCAACTGGGCGATATTTGTGAATCGGCCATCAAAAGAAATTACGGCGTTAAGGATGCGGGTTCAATTCTGCCCGGTCACGGGGGCATCCTCGATCGTTTGGATTGTCTGATTTTTATTGC
>AWGX01000487.1 GCA_000495415.1 Smithella sp. ME-1
ATTCCCGCGAAGGCGGGAATCCAGATTTTTTCATTTTGAAAAACTTGATAACTCAAAGGCGTTCCATGTTTGCATAAAAACAGAAACGAATATATTATAAATTTATAATACCTTCTTTTTAGTCAAATAATTCGATACAACCAAAATTCTTTTCACTGAGGAATTCATTCACTTCATCTATATTGAACTCCTCCGGGGCAAAATAATCTCCAAGCCATTCCATCATTTCATTATATTCTTCATGTTCGGGATTGTTTATTATCGTAATAAGATTTTCATAACCAAAGGCGCCACCACAATCTTCAGGTGGGCAACTTCGTTTGCCGTCAATGCAGATTGGATAATAAGTGTTTTTTTCGCGAGGCAATATTTTTTCAATAACGATTGAATGTTCCCAGCCATCACCAAAATCATATTCATAAATAAATTTTGATTTTGGTGTATTGAATAATGAATCCAATTTAATTCGGCGATAATCAACTACTTTGCAAAATGATTCATCGTCTGGAAGCGAGTAATATCGATTGCCGATAATAAATTGATGTAGATGAGAATTAGTCCAGCCCATTACAGTCTGTATAATTTTATGCAAATCGGGCAGTTTAATATCTGAATCCACTAATACTCTTCTCCAAATCGGTGGCTTAATATGATTAAGAGTTATTTTTAATTGAAATAAATTATCGGATTTAATTCGTTTAACGTTTGCCATGTCAACTCCTTATTTTTTCAGTCTGCTGATCTTCGATGGTCAAATCATTTCTCCGGTACCGCTTTTCATTTCCTCCCTCGAGGGGAGGAAATGAAAAGGAGGGTGAAATATATTTATCATATCCCCCGCCCAAGCATGCGCCAGACTTCGCTTTAATTCCCGCCCACCAGGGGCGGGAAAATTTTTCTGGATTTCGGCCTTCGCCGGGCTTCGCTTCACCCTTCACTATTCACCATTCACTGCTCTTGCTAGTCCAACCGGAAAAGTCTCCGTACTGCCGCCACGATATCGCGGGAACTGATATCGGAGCTTTCTTCCTTTAAAACCGTTACCGGTGCATGTAAAACCTTGTTCACGACGGAGTTGACCAGATTATCAATTTTTTCCTGATCTTCCTTATCAAGATTTTGCATCCAGCCGGAAGCTTTCTCCATTTCCGCCTGCACAATTTCTCCAGCTTTGTTACGCAGGGAAACGATTGTTGGAACAGATTCCAGTTCCCTCTGCCAGTTCATGTATCGGGTTACTTCTTCATCAATTATTGCTTCGGCTTTAATCGCTTCTTTTTTACGGATATGCATGTTTTCATCAACAATATCCTGAAGATTGTCGATGTTGTAGAGATAAACATTCTCCAGAGCACTGGCTGCCGGCTCGATGTCACGGGGTACGGCAATGTCAATCAGAAACAACAAACGGTTTTTACGCTGGTGATGAATTTTTTTGAGCATATCGGCGGTAACAATAAAAACGGGCGCTCCGGTGGAGCTGATAACGATGTCCACTTCGATGAGTTTTTTCTCCAGTGCGTCCAGCGCCACCGCTTCGCCATGGAATTTTTCCGCAAGCAGTTCCGCCTGCACCAGAGACCTGTTGGCAACTATTATTGACTGAGCTCCTCTTTCAATCAGTTGCGTGCCGGTAAGTTCGGCCATTTCACCGGCGCCGATAAGCAGAATTTTCTTTCCATCCAGCGAACCGAATATTTTCTTGGCAAGCTCAACCGCGGCATGGCTAATCGAGACTGGATTGACGGCAATTGCTGTTTCCGATCGGACGCGTTTGGCCGCGCGGAAAGAACAGTGCATCAGACGATTCAACACAACGCCGGTGGCGTATTTTTCCAGCGCCTCGCGATAGGCGTCTTTGACCTGCCCGAGAATCTGCGCTTCGCCCATGACCATCGAATCAAGACTCGAGGCGACGCGAAACATATGGCGCACGGCTTCCTCACCTCGATATTCGTAAAAACAACCGGCAGCTTCGGACTGAGTCAATCCGCCACTTCGAGACAGAAAGTTACCCAACTCTTTTATCGCAAGGCCGTCTTCCCCAATGCTGGCAATGATTTCCACGCGGTTACAGGTGGAAAGATACAGCACCTCCTCCACGCCATTGATGGCCATAAGAGCGGGGAACAAATCCTTTTTCTCCAGACAGCCGGCAAATATTTTTTCCCGGACAGCGACAGGTGCTGTTTTATGATTTAAGCCAGTCAGTACAATCATTTTTTAAATAAAGTTATGCAAAGTAGAAAAACAAATTCTCACGCTTCCGAAGGATAACAAGAGAAGAATAAAAGCGACGCCGGAAATCAAAGCCATCCGGTATCCTTTCCAGCCGATGGCCAGACGCTGATGCAGAAGAAATCCGTAAATAATCCAACCGGCAAAAGTCCAGATAACTTTCGGGTCGGTCAGCCAGCCGGCCTGCCAATTCAATCCCGCGAAGACCGCTCCGGCAATAATACCGACACTCAAAAAAGGAAATCCCCAAAGCAGACAAATATGGTTAATTCTGTCCAGATCGCTGAGCGACGGCAGCAGCATGCTCATCCTGCTTAATTTTTTATTTTTCAAAAGTGAGTTCTGCATAATGAACATCAATCCGGCACAGGACGCAATAATAAACAAGGCCTCTCCCATGATTACGCAAAACAAATGCACAGCGGTCAGCCAGTTTTGCATATTCTGAGGCAGAAGAGATTTTCCCGTTGTTTCTGCCGCAGCAATCATAAACAACAGGATAAAAGGAGAAATGAAAGCTCCCAGCACTCTGGTTTTGGTTTTGAACTGCAACGCAAGATAAACAGCGCACACCGACCAGGCGCAAAGTGAGAGAAAATCCCTTGAACCCGGATTAATCAGTAATGAGGAATTAACAAGAGCAAAAAGCAGATTAACCGTCAGAAAACCAAAGGCGACAGCCAGAACCCAGGTGGAAACTTTGGCAAGCCTCACTCTTTTAACAACGAGTGAAAACAAATAACCAACCGTGCTTACGGCACAAAGAAAGAATGCAATCTTAAACATAATCAATTGTAAATTAATCAAGCTCAATTTCTACCTCCTCGCCGGTAACTTCTTTTACAATCTCTTTAATTTTTTTTATTTCCTTACCTTTAATGTAATCCAGTATGCCCTCCGCCATTAGAGAAACGAACCAGTCCTTTCCGACTCCGGCTTTTTTTGCCATTTTACCGCGCAGGTTACCTAAAATATTCAGAAGTATTGCATATTCTTTGCCATATTTATTTTCCAGCTCCTGCCGCAGATGGCGTGCCAGAGCCGGGCTTTTACCACCTGTGCCTATCGCAATCGTCAAATCTCCTCTTTTTACCATCGCCGGTAGAATAAAACTGCACCTCTTAGGATCGTCAACAATGTTTACGGGAATACCTTGGGTGCAGGCATCATCCGATATCCGGGCGTTAGTTGCTTCATCATCAGTTGCCCCGATGACCAATGCGGCATCATTAATAAAATGGCCTGTATACTCGGTGGCAATATGACAAATTAAATCTTTCTTCTCCATCTCAGCAAGTTCAGGTGAAAGCCGCGGGCTAATCACAAAAACATCAGCACCGCAATCTATTAGCCTTCCGGCCTTTCTCGCAGCGACTTCACCGCCGCCGACGATCACACATTTCCTGCCCCTGATATCCAGAAAAATCGGATAATATCTCAAGAGTTTCCTCCTGTTAAACACATATTTGTCCTGCAGGAGATTTATCATGAAGGTGTACAAATATCAAGAAACGTTATTGCCGTCAATTATCACAGGAGCAACTGATTTAAAAAAGAAAAAGGCATTAAAAACATCGTGTTTGGGGACTGTTCAAAAATGTTCATATGCAAGGCGCGCAAAAACCGAACCGCGAGGCGTATA
>AWGX01000488.1 GCA_000495415.1 Smithella sp. ME-1
AATTGTTGAGGGCATTGAGACTCTCTCTAATGTTCATAATGCCGTTACCATTTTCGGCTCCGCAAGAATCCAGCCCGATAATATCTATTATCAAAAAACCGAAAAACTGGCGAGACTTCTGGTTCAGGAAAAGTTTAGTGTAATCACGGGCGGCGGTTCCGGGATTATGGAGGCGGCCAATAAGGGCGCAGCTGAAGCCGGCGGAAAATCAGTAGGTTTGAACATAAAACTGCCCTATGAACAAAAACCCAATCCTTACGCCAATATTCATCTTGATTACAAATATTTCTTTGTTCGCAAGGTAATGTTTGTCAAATATGCCGTTGCGTATGTTATCATGCCGGGCGGCTTCGGTACCATGGATGAACTTTTTGAAGCGCTCACTCTGATTCAAACCAAGAAAATAAAAGCATTTCCCCTGATTTTAATGGGTAGCGAATACTGGCAGGGCTTGATAGACTGGATGAAGAATACCATGG
>AWGX01000489.1 GCA_000495415.1 Smithella sp. ME-1
CGATGTCTTGGCACTCAACAAATAGACTGTAAAAAGAACAGTATAGCTGTTTTAGCAATAAGTCATTATGATAAGGATAATAAAGTAATATATGCCGGAGGGGAAACAAAACAAAAGAAATGGTTTGAAATACAACCTGATTCAATGGCGGATGCACTTAAAAAAGAAATCTGTTCCAGCAGGTAACTTAATCCTGCCAAACATAGCTTCCTGCAATATTAAACATAGAACATAGAACTTTCATTAGTGCTTTATGAAAGAACAAACAAAGCAGCGTATAGAAAATATTGGAGATATAGTATTTTTATCGCCTTTCTTTCAGGCTCTGACAATCGGTGTGCCGTTCTGCATATTCAAAATGATTTTCGGCTTGCTGGCTCTTCGTCAAGGCACATTGTCCGTTTCCCTCAGCGTTTTTGCCTGGCTGATTATAGTGTGGGCTTTGGCGGATTTGATCATGAACCTGGCGCGTGTTTATTTTAATCTTTCCGGACGCGAGACCCCTATTGAATATTGCACTATCGCTCAGGCGGGAATATTTTTTAAAAGACCTAAATTATTTTTGGCTATAGACACACTGATTTCCTTTTCCATAATTTGCTTTGTTCTCTGGTCGGGATGGATAACACTGCTGACGCGTCAGGAATTATATATCTGGTACGCGGCCACCACATTAAACCTGATCAGCGTATCTATTGTTAATATCTGGATTGAACGTAAAAGACGTGCATGATTATAACGCGCTTACATCCAGTTATTTTTCATTTCCAGTAATCTTTCAATTCTTTTTTCAACAGGCGGATGAGTGCTCAATAAGTTAAGAGTTTATACATTTTCAAGACGATGGAATCCGAATACCAGTAGCTGCCCACATTCATCACGGCAGAAATAATCAAGGCAATGATGATCCCTTTTCCCCTGCCAAGCAAATATCCGATAATTACCAGAAGACCCGAGAGCATGCCAATCAACATAATCACTTTCAATGTATTCATAATGAGACTCGCTAAGAACGAGTGCAACGAAGTTCGAA
>AWGX01000490.1 GCA_000495415.1 Smithella sp. ME-1
AGGCGCCCGTGATTATCTGGTGCCCAGCCGTGTTCACCATCAAAGTTTCTATGCTTTGCCGCAATCACCGCAACTCTTCAAGCAATTGCTGATGATTGGCGGTTTGGAACGCTACTTTCAACTGGCGCGATGTTTCCGTGATGAAGACCTCCGCCCCAACAGGCAGCCGGAATTTACCCAGCTGGACATCGAAGCGTCCTTTATTGATGAGGAATTTCTATATGAACTGATTGAAGAACTTACAGTAAAGATGTTTGCTGTTGGCGGGATAGAACTTCATCGCCCTTTCGCGCGCATGACTTATGCGGAGGCAATGGAAACGACCGGTTCGGACCGTCCCGACCTGCGCTTTGGTCTGCGCTTTGTTGACGTCACGGACGTTTTTTCTCAAACAAAGTATTCGATTTTCCGCCAGATTATGCAGCGCGGAGGATGCATCAAGGGCCTTAATATTAAGGGACAATCAGAAAGCTTAAGCAAAAATATTTTACAAAATGAATATGCCAGGGAAATCGCTCCTTCGTTCGGCGCCAAGGGAATGACCTGGATGCGCGCTGAAAAAGGAAAGTTGGAATCCAATATCGTCCAGTTTTTCAGCGAGGCGGAATTGAACGAATTAAACCGTCGTTTCGATGTGCATGATGGCGATGTTCTGATCATGGTGGCCGATCCTTCCGCTGCCATTGTGAATTCGGCGTTGGGCCAGTTACGTCTGCATCTGGCCAATCGGCTAGGCCTGATTCCAGAAAACAGCTTTTATCCGGTCTGGATTACGGAATTTCCTCTTTTCGAACCCACTGATGAAGGAAGTGTCACCTCAAGCCATCATCCTTTCACGGCGCCGGACCGCACGGATTTTGATCCGAAAAATATCGAAGAACTTCTGACGCTTCGATCGCGAGCCTATGATCTGGTCATGAACGGCGAAGAACTGGGCGGTGGCAGTATCCGTATTAACAATCGCGATGTTCAGCGCAAAATCTTTACAGCCTTGGGGTTGACGGAAGAAGACATGAAGGAGAAGTTCGGTTTCTTCCTGCGGGCGTTTGACTTCGGCGCACCGCCGCACGGTGGACTGGCCCTGGGCATGGACCGCACTGTATCAATGATTCTGCAAACCGCTTCTATCCGCGAAGTAATCGCGTTTCCCAAAAATCGCAGCGCAGCCTGTCCCCTGACCGGTGCACCTGCGGCCGTTAAGTACGAGCAACTGGCTGAACTGGGATTGTTAAATCTGGGAGAAAAGGATGTTTTGCCGGGAACAGCTGAAAAAGAAAATTTGCTGGACCGCGTATCATGGGTGTCACGTATTGGAATTGCTGATGACGAACGCCCAATTATGGAAGACATTCTTGAACAGTCTGTAAAGCTTGCCGTACAAGTTCATGACCTGAAAGGTGATGAAGATCCGCTCCGCTCCGTCGCCGCCGCAGCCTGTCGGACACGTCCCGGAACAAAAGCCAAACGATCGGAATTAGCCGAAACAGGACAACTGTTCAAAAATGCTACTGCTGTCAAAGGCAATTATTTTAAAGTTGCCAACATTATCGAGTAAAGGAAGACATCTTCATGGACTCAATTTATTTCTACCGAAATCCCGAAAGACCTGCAGCCTCGAACAAAGGTCAGTTGCAGAAGATGAAGATTGCAATTCAACCCAATATTTCTGTGAAAAACTGGCCGACGGAAGCGGGTTCATCAGCGCTGGCCGATTTCAAAGCTCTGGAAGACGCTTCAATTGTGGAGAGCCTCAGGAGGGAAGGAGCTTCGTTAATTGGTTCCACACACATGAGTGAATTTGGCTTTGGTCTAAAAGACAATATGGCGGGCGGAGCGCTGCAAGAGAAAACGGCCGATGCCGAACTGGTATTGGACATGGCCGGTGAAGCCCGTCTGGCTGCTGCACGCACGAGAATCTGCGGTTTGAAGCCCAGCTACGGACTGATTTCACGTTTCGGCCTTGTCGGACTGATTCCATCGATGGAATCATGCGGGATTTTATCGGCGGACATTCAATCAATCCGGGAAATTCTCCAAACAATCGCCGGTCCGGATGAGCGTGATTTTTCACTACCTGATGAAAAGATGCCGGATTTCTCATCTCAGAAAATAGAACCCGGAAAAATAACGATTGGTATTGTTGCCGAAGCTTTAAGCAACATGCCTGCCGGAGAACGCAAACCATTCGACAGGGAGTTGGATGATTTAATAAAAGCCGGCTTTTCCGTCAGGGAAGTGTCCTTTCCGAAATTTTCTCAATTTATGCTGGCGCACCAAATTGCCGGTTCGGTCGAGGCATCGTCGTGTGCGGGACGTTATGATTCTGTTCGTTATGGTCGTCGTGCTCCCGGAGCCAAAAACTGGAACGAGATGTATCTGCAATCACGCGGCGCAGCATTCGGAACGCTCTTAAAGAGCTACCTGTTCCAGGGAGCGTTTTTTCAGTTTGAACGTTACAACGCTTATGAAGACGCCTGCATACTACGCGCGCAACTCGTTTCCGAAATGCAGAAACTCACAGCGCAGACGGAATTTCTGATTTTCCCGGCGCTCAACATAACGGCATCAAACAATCCCGAATCGCTGGCTGATTTGTATGCGCAATTTATTTATACCGTGTTTGCAAATGTAACCGGTCAGCCTGCGCTGCATATTCCTTCAGACGCAGGCGCGGGGCTTCAGGTCGCGGGGAAAAGGCTTGATGACGGACGTTTGCTTGATTTGGGCGAATATCTGATAAGCAATCGTCGGGGAGGTAAATAATTATGGAATTCGAAGCAGTCATTGGATTGGAAATTCACGTCGAACTCAACTGCGCGACCAAAATGTTCTGCGATTGCCCCAACAATCCCGGCGAAGAACCCAATATCAACACATGTCCGACCTGTCTGTGGTTTCCGGGCGCCGTACCCCGCTTGAGCCAGGCCGCTCTGGAAAAAGCAGCGCTATTGTGCCTGGGATTAAACGCCGAACTTCAACCAAAAAGCGCTTTTGACCAGAAGGTTTATTATTATCCTGATTTACCCAAGGGCTATCAGCTCTCCCAGGCGCATCTGCCTTTATCGCGGGGAGGCTGGATTGACATCGTCGATGAAGACGGCTCTACCAAGAAACTACGTATACATCATATCCATATGGAGGAGGATGTCGCTAAACTCGTGCATGAAATGGAAGGCCGTCTTCCGATCAGTCTGGTGGATTTCAACCGGGCGGGAGCGCCGCTGGTGGAGATTGTGACCGAACCGGATTTCCGCTCACCGCATCACGCCATGGAATTCCTTAAAGCACTGCGTACGCAGGTACGTTATGTAGGTTCATCCGAGTGCAGTATGGAAAACGGCACGATGCGCGTCGATGCCAATATCTCTATTCGTCCACGGGGCACAAATCAGATGAACACCAAAGTGGAAGTCAAGAATATGAATTCCGTCCGGCACGTAGGCGATGCCATTGCGCATGAAATCACCCGTCAGACAGCTGGAGTTGTGGCGGGCGAAGCCGTCGTTCTCCACACCCGTTTGTGGGATCCGGATAAAAAAGTCACATTGCCGATGCGGGCCAAATTTGAAGGACCGTGTGTTCCCGATCCGACGGTTCCGGAAATTATTTTATCAAAACAGGAAATAGAAGATTTGCGCGCCAGGCTTCCGGAAATGCCTGCAATTCGTGCTGAAAGATTTGTCAAACAATACGGATTTACCGCTGAAGAAGCAACCTATTTAAGTTCCGATCCGGAAGTCGCAGGATACTTTGAAGCAATAATCAAAGAGGGAGCAGCTCCGCGCATGGCCATGCACTGGATAACAACACAACTGATCCCGGCAATCAAAGACCGCCAGGAGGAATTAAGTCAGACGAAAGTAACACCGGCAAGATTTGCCGCATTGTTGAAAATGTTGTCGAAAGATGAAATAAACGCTAATGCGGTACGTGAAGTGCTTTTACATCTTTTTGACAATAACGATTCGCCGGAAAAAATCGTCAGCGCCAAAGGATTTAAGCAAGTCTCTGACCGCGGTGCGCTGGAAGCAATGATCGAAAAGGTTCTGGGGGAACAACCCGCGGCTGTAGCCGATTTCAAGAACGGCCAGGGCAAAGCGATGGGCTTTTTGATAGGCCAGGTTATGCAGGCTTCAGACGGAAAAGCCAATCCGAAGATTATAAGAGAGTTGCTTGCAAAAAAATTAGAAGCGTAAAACTTATCTTAAAAAAGGCAGACTCACGCCGCAGCACTTTGTTTTTGATTGCGGGATACCACGGATATCTTCGATATCC
>AWGX01000491.1 GCA_000495415.1 Smithella sp. ME-1
CATTTTGTAGTTTATTATTCTTAACTGAAGATATTATAAGAACAACACTCTTGTATGTCAATGCAATATAAATTTCTGAAAAATTCAATAAACTGTTTTAAGCTGTGTCGCAATACTCACATTTACACAAAACATTGCGACACAGCTTTTCCCAAGGAGGGAAGGGATATCTTCAGCTATGGACAGTATACAACCCGACTATGTCCGCCGTGACCCCTCATTCCGCCACGAGGTACAAATCCGGGACCTCTGCCCCAATAAGAATTTGCCAGTTTTTCATTTTGTTCTTGCGTAAGAATCTTGCGAATTTCCAATCTCATGGCCATTCTTTTATCTTGCATTTCATCGCGTAATGCCCGAACCTCTTTTTGAGCGGCGTAAATTTTATTTCTGTCCGGATTTGTCTGCGACCATAGCCTTCGCAGTTCTAGCGACTTGTCAAACATTTTGTCTCTTAGCGGCTTTGTAGATTTCTGATTTTCGGATATCAGTGCTTCAATTTTCGTTTTCTGTTCAGCAGAAAGATTTAGATTCCTCAATGCCGGGGTATTGCAGTAACGCTCACCATTCCAATAACCTGGCCCCCTACCTCCAAACATGCCGAAAGCAAATGCCGGCGTAGTTAAGATTATTCCCGTAAGAACAATCATTGATAAAGATATTAATTTTTTCATAATCAATTTCCCTTCATAAGTTTTATTATTCAAGATTATTTTTCTAATAATCTTCAGATAATTTGAATAATGTTAATGTTTTTTCATGCTTTAACTTTCAATATATTGGTTTCCATACTCTCAGTTTCTTTAAACAGCAAGACGTATGCCAATTAAATTTATACTAATTAACATATTGTTTTTAATAGATAAATTAAGAACAAGCAAAAATATCATTTGTCTTTTAGCCAGGTTGAGTGGATAATATATACCCATTTTGCTGCATCCAGGTGGATACAAAGTATCCGCCTAACAGTGAGGATTCAAGAAGTGATGACAAAGGCTAAGAAAAAAATTTGGTTTAATATCTCGTTTTGGTTAGTTGTATGTGCAATTACCCTTATGGCGATTGTTTCCGCTGTAATGACGTTTACGTTTGTTCAGCAGAAAAGAGGTCAGGCAGTTGAACTTCTGGTAGAGAAAGGCGCGACATTAATCAGATCGTTCGAAACCGGCATGAACAGTACTCAAGGTATAGAGGCAGAAATTTTCAGACTGCAAAAACTACTGCTGGAAACAGTCCAACAACCCGATATAGATTATATAGTTGTTACCGATCAGAATGGCAACATCGTTGCCGATGGTGACCCTGCCCAAGTCGAAGATAAATACGGTTTAGATTTAGAAATAAAATCATTGTCCCTATCAAAAAAAATTAGATGGCGTCAGGTGACTAATCCAGGTGGGGCGGGTACATTTGAAGTTTACCGCGGTTTTTTCCCTTTTGGAAAAGATGTGGAAGACAAATTTTCTTTAAAAGATGAAATTAAAAGTAAGGAAACTAACAAATGGATGATCTACATCGGCCTGAATATGGCAACGATAGAAAAAGCAACTCAAGAGGACAAACGGGCACATACCATTATTGTTTTAATTCTTTTATTAATCGGTTCTTCGGCAATCATTTCCCTTTACCTGGCGCAAGCTTATCGTTTTACCCGGACATCTTTATCCCGTGTCAAAGTATTCTCAGAAGCACTGGTAAAGAATATGCCCATTGGCCTGATTGCCCTTGATAATCAGGATAAAATTATTGCGTGCAACGAAAAAGCACAAGTTATGTTGGGAATGGCCAGCCGTAACACTTCAGGTAAGCAAGATATGAAGCTATTGCCTGATCCATTGAAAAAAATGCTCGTGGATATTCCTTCTAGTAACGGCTTTTTAGAACGCGACGTTAAACTGAGTTTTGCTGACGGTAAGGAGCGGATTTGGGAAGCCGTTGCTGCGGGGCTTATAGATGAAGGATCTCCGACAGGTAAAATCTTATTGATACGGGATATTACGGACATTCGTCAAATGGAAAATGAAATCACCAAAAGCAGGCATCTGAGTTCTATTGGTTCTTTGGCAGCAGGAGTTGCCCATGAAATCCGTAATCCG
>AWGX01000492.1 GCA_000495415.1 Smithella sp. ME-1
GTTTCCCGGGGGCAATCCATCTTCGAAAATTTCTTCCAGGCGTTCGGCTTTGCCGGCACTGGAAGCTTCGGTAAGTCCCGAACCGGAGCAGATTTCCAGAATGCGGGGCAGCCATTTTTCGCGTTCTTCTCCCGCATCTCCTTTTACAATCCTATTCCACTCATCATCGGTAATTTTTTGCCAACCGGCATTTTGCAAGTCCTCCAATGAGAAACCGGCTATTTCCAAAAAAGTCAGAAAATATTTTGCCGCCTTCGCCGGCTGATCATCAATGCTGCCGCGTATTTTTTGAATGAGTTTGGCGAGATTTTCGCGCGACTGAAAAATAGTTGTGTTCTGAACAACAACCACTTTTTTGTCACCCAAAAGGGAAGGCGTCAGAATATTTTCAATCAGGCTGTCAATATCGGTATTTTCGCCGTCAAGATAAAACAGGCTGAAATCACGGGAACCATCCGGTAATATTATATCTAAAATTTTATTGAGAGTTTCAGTGATTAGATACTCTTCTTCTCCGTAAAGCAGGTAACAAGGCGCAATAATACCTTTTTTTAAATTGGCAAAGATTTTTTCCATGACTCACAAGCGCCAAATCAGATGATTAAATTATAACGTATTTTTTTATGAGTTTTACAACGTCTTCCGGCTCATCAACCACTTGAATCAAATCCATGTCGGCGGGAAGGATTTTCTTATCTTTT
>AWGX01000493.1 GCA_000495415.1 Smithella sp. ME-1
CTCCGCCAGCGGAGGACATTAAGTGTTTATATTTATTATTACGACACAGCCCCGCAGGCCGGGGTCGTCGGCTGCCTCAACGTATGAGGAATACGCTGGATGCATGATCGGCGCATGCCGGTGAGCCTCCTCCTTGTCGCCGCGCTATCCTTTGAAATCGAATGGTATTAAGGAGGAAAACTTAAGGATATCTATGCGGGAAAATCTTTTTAAAGAAGCTTTGCTGAATCCGTCGGTGTTTCCGGTAACATGGGAATTAGTGCCGGGGAGAGGCGCAAAAGAATCGGCTCAGGAAAAAACCCTGAGTCTAGCCAAACAGGCCGCTGAAAGCGGAAAAATATGCGCCCTTACCTTGACGGATAATCCGGGCGGAACTCCAGCTATGTCCGCAGATTTTATGGGTAGTGAAATTGTTAATCTTGGCATTGAGCCGCTAGTCCACTTTACCTGCAAAGATAAAAACCGCAATCAAATCGAAAGTCAGCTTTATGCTCTGGATAGAGCAGGAGTAAGAAATCTGCTTGTTATGAGCGGTGATTATCCGGTATCCGGTTATCGGGGAAGACCTGCACCTGTTTTTGATCTGGACCCGATCCATACTCTGCAACTGATATCGGATATGAACAAGGGGCTTACGTATCCGGGAGTCAAGGGTAACATTCGTCATCAACCCAGCATTTTTTTCGTGGGAGCTGTCGTTTCGCCCTTCAAGGCAACGGAAGCGGAACAGCTGCTCCAGTATTACAAGCTGAAAAAGAAAATCGATGCAGGTGCTCAATTCATAGTTACACAACTGGGATACGATGCCCGAAAATTTCATGAAGCTCTTCTTTTCATGAAACAAAACAATTTTAATTTGCCAATAATCGGGAACATTTACATTCTTCCGTATGGTGCGGCCAAAATGATGAATCGTAACGAACTGCCAGGTTCCGTCGTTACAGATAAGCTTTTGGCAGAAATCGATAAGGAGAGAAATGATTCCGATAAGGGAGAGAGTGCAAGGATACTGCGCGCTGCCCGGATGTACGCTATATTAAAGGGTATGGGCTATAGTGGTGTTCATATCGGCGGACACAATATCAAACATGAACAGGTGGAAAGAATTATTACGCAAGGTGAAGCGCTAGCCTCTCAATGGAGAGATTTAATCCGTTACTTTGATTATCCGATTCCCGGAGGTTTTTATTACTTTGATAATGATTCCCAAACCGGACTTAATCTGGATAAACCAACAAACAGGCAGTCCCGGCCGCTTGATGCAACAGTAGGATTTACCTATGGCTTTTCCCGCTTTTTCCATAATCTTATGTTTGAGCCGGAGAAAAAGCTCTATAGCCTCATGAAGAAACTAAGTGGAAAAGTGACAGGAACAAAAATAGAGAGCATTTTTCATAAACTGGAACACTGGACCAAGGTTGTTATCTTTGACTGCAAGGATTGCGGAGATTGTGCCTTAATCGATGTAGCCTATCTCTGTCCAATGTCACAGTGCCCGAAGAATCAACGCAATGGGGCCTGCGGTGGAAGCTTTGAAGGGTGGTGCGAAGTTTATCCCGGAAAGAAAAAGTGTGTCTATGTCCGGGCCTATGCGCGATTAAAGAAACACCAGGAAGAAGCGCAATTGTCTAAAAATATTGTCGAACCATGCAATTGGGATTTTCATCAAACTTCATCCTGGCTTAATTTCTATTTAGGGAAAGACCATACATCAAAAAGACACAGTGGCAATTCCTCTGGAAATTAAAAAACTGATTTTATCTATACCCGCTTGTAGATCGATTATCAAAACATCGTGATTATTGATTGAAGATTGAAGTCAGATGGTGTAGAAGTGCGAGGCGTGGGCGATTAGCTCAGTTGGATAGAGTACTGGCCTCCGAAGCCAGGTGCCGTGAGTTCGAATCTCACATCGCCCACCAAATAAAATCAGTAACTTATTGTTGCTTTGACATATGTAAAATTCATTAAAATCATTTCCAACATTTATTATGAGAATTACCTTATTTATAATGCCATTGCATGGTATTCCCGTGTATAAGAATTGCAAGAGGTTCTACAGTAGTAATCAGCGCTTCCTGGTTGCAGGTTTGCATAATGCTGACACAGAAGTCTCATAGTCCTAAATGTGCAATGAATAGAGAGGCAAGAACCAAAAAAATATCTACAAAGGATGAACAGAAAATAAAATGACATTCAAAGGTATAGTAACAGTTGTCCGCATTCCTTTTTTAATTTTAGCTTTGATATTAGGAATTCTCGGGGCTGCCGTTGCCTGGTATGAATCCGTGCGTTATGGTACGTCATTTAATATCTGGTACGCGGTTCTTGCCACGTTTGGTCTATTCGTTGCCCACGCGGCAGTCAATATATTTAATGATTATTTTGATGCCCGCAGCGGTTTGGATTATAAAACCAAACGCACTCCCTTCAGTGGCGGTAGCGGCGCCGTACCCACCGGTTTACTGACAATTCGTCAAAGCTTGATGCTGGGCATTGCTTGTTTCATCATCCTTGTTCCCATTGCCATTTTCTTCATCCTGACAAGCGGCTGGATGCTTTTGCCGCTTCTGATTGCGGCCGTTCTCTTGATCGTTCTGTATACACCTCTAATTCTGAAAATGGGTTATCCCGAGTGGTCACCTGGTTTGGGATTGGGTATTCTTCCTGTTATGGGCGCTTATTTTGTCCAAACAGGCGAATACTCTCTGACTGCTTTCATCGCGTCAATGCCCTCCTGTTTCCTTGTACATAATCTGCTTTTACTCAATGAATTTCCTGACGTTGAAGCGGACATAACGGTTAACAGACAGACGCTGCCAATTGTCATCGGAAAAAAAAGAGCCGCCGGCTTTTTCTCGCTGGTCACTCTGCTGGCTTATATCTGGGTCGTATGGGCGGTCATTTTTGATTATATGCCTGTCTTCACACTTCTGTGTCTTATTACGCTGCCAATTGTCATTCAGGTGATCAAAGGTTCTTTTCGCTATGACGAAAAAGAGATATTCATGGAAACCATGAAGAAAAATGTATTGCTGGTCTTACTGACCCAAACGCTCATCGCGGTGGGATATATTACCTGCGGAATCCTTCTTGATTGAATAAGTAGCGCGAATTTGGAAAACAATTAAATTTACTTTATGTTTCTGAAGTAGAAAGTCCGAGAAGCTTTCGCAACTTTTTCGGTTCCATTATCGCGCGTCCTCTGGCTTTGGCCAAAGAAACGATTCTTTGAACAAAATCATAATTTGTCGCGAGTATAGTGCGTTCGTCATCAAACCAGATATTATCTTCAAGTCCGGTTCTGACTCCTCCTCCATAGGCAATCGAAACTGCATTCATAGGAAGTTGCGAATTACCGATGCCGGCAACGGAGTAAAAAGATTCGTCCGGGAGTTCATTAA
>AWGX01000494.1 GCA_000495415.1 Smithella sp. ME-1
CGCGTCTTCTTCAGGAACTTTTTGGCCAGATTGAAAATTGTACCGATGAGATTTCCATTGGAAAGAACCGCTCTGGATCTGATAAATTCGTCGCCAATCAATACTCCCTGGCACACATTATCTTTTATCATAATTTTCCCCACTTTTGACCGCAGACGGATATCAACATCGTTCTTCAAAAGTTCGTCCTGCATCATCTTGACCACAAGTTCGGTCCCGCCTTCAAAAGAATAAACACCTTTGCTCATAAAATTGGAAAAGACGATTCCATAGGTAATAGCCGGATCCTCCAGCGTTGAACCGTTGGCGTAGACAATAGGTTCAATCAAAAAGCGGTGAACATCTTTTCTGCCGGGGAAAAAACCCTCCAGCAGTTCGCCGTTGGTCATTTCCTTATTATCGTAATAATTCATATTCATGATGAGCCGAAAAAAATTATCAACCTGCTCGGATGAAACTTTAAAATTATTAATCAGCTTGCTTGTGAAATCATCCACCGTAAAATCGGTTTCGAGCTGATACATGGGATTTATAAAACGAACCCTTTTAAGTTGAATGATCTTATCGGCTATTGCTTTGCTCCAATACTTCCGACAGGTTTTTATCATTCCCACGGGAAATCCATGGAGTGAAACATCAAAAATGTGTCTTCCTTTTCGATAAAACCAGGTGGCAAATCCTCCCAGTTTGTCATGAGCTTCCAGCAAGAGAACTTTTCTGCCGTTCTTTGCCAGCTTATTGGCGGCAGTCATTCCTCCTAACCCGCCGCCAATTATAATTACATCATAGCTTTGCGTAATCTTGTCATTCTTATTAATAAGCATTTTATTTACCTGTGGTTAAATCCAGTGCCTGTTCTATAGATATTCTGGGTTTATAACCAAAATGTTCATTAGCCTTTTGATGGGAAAAATAATGGGAGCGCGAAAATTGCAATGAAACAAAACGCGTCATCGGCGGCTCTCCTTTAATTCTAAAAAATCTATACCAAGATTCACAGAATAATCCAACACCAAAAGCGATGGCTTCAGGAACTTTTTTTGTTATTTTGGGCAAATTGTGTCGCGATAAAATTTCATTAATGAAATCCCACAGGACAACTGGCCTTTCCTGTCCTATAAAATAGGCCTGTCCCGCCAATGCCGATCCGGGAAATAATTTCTCAAAGGCAAGAAGATGAGCATCAACCGCATTTTGTATGTAGGTAACATCAACAAGATTCCTGCCTGTGCCGACAATCTTTAGTCTCCCCTGCTTTGCCGCATTGAGCAGACGGGGAACAAGGTGTGGATCGTCCGGTCCGAATATCAAGTGCGGTCGTAACGCAACAGTGCTTAATTTACGATTATTGGCAAGCAAAATACGTTGCTCGGCTATTGCCTTGGTTTTGGCATAGTGACCATGAAATCTCCTGGAATAAGGCGCTGCCTCGTCTGCTCCGCATATGTCACCCCAATCAAAAACAACACTGGGTGTGCTTGTATATATTAACCTTGTTACTCCGTTTACCCTACACGCCTTAATGACATTTTCAGTACCGACGACATTTGTCTCATAGAAATCTTTATATTTTCCCCAAATACCGACACGGGAAGCGACATGAAAAACAACATCCATACCCTCAAAAGCTTTTACAACAGCAGCTTCGTCCTTCAGATCACCACAAATTGTATCAACTCCCATTGCTTCAAGGTGCGAATGCTTTTTTCGGCTGAAATTCCATACCTTGTGTCCCTTAGACAAAAGGCATTCCGACAGATGACTCCCCAAAAAACCACCGGCTCCGGTAACTAAAATATTCATATTTTTCTCCGCAAAACATAATTGGCAAGCTTCAGGCGATCAATTTTAATGTTGTGTCTCACATCGACGGGGAAATGATCACAAAAATGAACCGATTTTATTTGCGCTGTCAAGCTGTTATTTTTCGCCATATTCAAGAGTTCTTTTTCTAAAACTTTTCTGCCGTATTTTTTACCCAATTCATTTCTTTCGATAACAATGGCGGCAGATTGTTTCCCCTTTTCTCCAAGACCAACCAGAGCAGAACGACTTACCCCAGAATGGGCATTAAATATGGCTTCACAGTTTACCGAACATAACAATCCCAAAGGAGTCTCAACCCGATGTGTTTTACGTCCACAAAACCAAATACGACCATGATCATCGATGTATCCGAGATCGCCTATCCGATGCCAAAAAGATTCATCGTCCGCAATTTTTGCAAGTGCTGTTTCCAAAGGGAACTGATAATAATTGGCGGTTACAATATCACCCTTAACAATAATTTCTCCAATCTGATACGGACCAAGCAAGCGCGCATTTTTAATATTTTCAATAATATCATCACTTATATCAATAATCGTAACTTCCACGCCGGGCACCGGTGTTCCGACGCAAGTTCCGTTTCCTTTTTCGGTAAGTGCGGCAGTCTGGTCTAAAATTATTTTCCCCGAAATTTTGGAAACCGGCAGGCATTCCGTAGCACCGTAAGGCGTATATGTTGTCCCATTAGGCAAAACTTGTTTGAATTTTTCATGCAGTTCATTGCGCACCGGCGCACCAAACATCACCAGATATTTTACAGAAGGAAGTGTGATTTTATTTTCTGCACAATAATCGCCCAGCCTTTCCCAAATTGCCGGCGAACCGGCCATAAAAGTCACTTTATTATCAGTGATATTTTGTAACAATTTTTTGGGATTAGCTGTCGCGGGTTTGGATGGATCCATATCCGGAATGCAGGAAGTCATACCCATACAGAGAGTAAAAAGAGAAAAGAGCGGAAAGCATGGCAGATCAATTTCATTATCGCTCAGGTCAAAAAGTTCCTGAAGAAGACGCG
>AWGX01000495.1 GCA_000495415.1 Smithella sp. ME-1
CTCTACCTATGCGGGCTCAGGCTATCGAACCGAAAATTGCGGATATATTGATTACAAATAACAGAGAAAGTGTTCTTTTATATGCGCGGTTGGTCAATGGTTTTAAACCCGAAATGGAAATGGCGATTTTGGCGGGGATTCCCGCGGTCTTTACTCTGGAGCTTGCAGTGTATCAGGAACGGTCCGTTGTATGGGATAAAAAAATAACCGGTCATGAAATTAAACGAACTATGAAATATGACAATCTCAAAAAGACATTTAGTGTTTATAC
>AWGX01000496.1 GCA_000495415.1 Smithella sp. ME-1
GGTAATTTCTGCATAAACCAGGATTTGGAGCTATATATGCAGGGAGTCTGCATTCCGAGCCATGATGCAACGGAAGCGGTTATTTCGTTTTTAGAAAAAAGAGAAGGTAATTTCCTCGGAAAGTAAAAAGTTTAGAACCACTTTTACAGGGAATATATCTTCAAAAGTCTGTGCTTGTACGTCAAGAAAAAATCTGGCTTGCTTTTTAAGCAAGCCAGAACAGACTTATTACGCCCGCCAAATAGAAAAAAAGACCGATTATAAAATGATTTTTTTTCAAACGTTCAAGAAACAATGATGTTGTCGCTCCCAAACCACAGGCGAACAGATAAGGAATAAAAATCTGTATTGTTGTGAAGTGCCGCAAGTCACCGGGAAGATAATAGAACAGGTATGTATGAAAAATTAAAATTGAAAATATATTAGCCAAAATTTCTAGTGCCATTGCGTCAAGCGCGAATAGATAAGTTTTGGCTGCATTGTTGTTAAGATAAGCCAGTTTGGGATTAGTTTCAATGGCACTGTTCATGCAAAAGACAAAAAAGCCATATAATGGCCACATAAACATCCCCACGCCGGAGGTGTAGCCGTAGTGAACAGGCCAGATTTTATAAAGCCAGCCGGGTTGACCAACGAATTTTACAAAAAGAGTATCGAGAATTATTTCATACCACATCGCACCGAAAAAAGTGCATCCCATATAAAGCACCAGCTTAGAATAATTAATGGTCAAAAATCTTTTCGCCACCCAACTACAAAAAAAATAAAGGCATGGCAAAAAGAAAAATACAAAGACAAAGATGAATGCCGGCCAGTATTGCGGGGCGAGGCTTGTAATGCGAATTCCAGCTTTTTCAATTAAGAGCCACCAGAAAAAATGGGTGACAACCCAAAAAATAATATAACATGCCACCAAAAACAAAAGTGCCCGCGTTAAATAAGCGGGCTTTAAAACATTTTTTAAGGAATTATTGTTCTGCATACGGGGGATTTGTATCACATGTTGACCTGGAGTTCAGCAATTTTTGATTATGTCTCGTAAAATAGGACAACAAAAGAAAACTCATCAAATATAAAAAGACAGGGAAAACTTGTTTTGGAATTGGGTAAAGAAGGGTTACTTATATAAATCTTTCAGGATCTTCAAGGCTCCCTGATATAATTCTATAAAACAACCTATAATGGCCAGGGAAAACAAACCCAACATGAATTTCGGGGAAGTCCCCAGCAAGTCATCCAAAAAGTTACCTATCCAAAGAAAAAGAAAAGAAGCAAGCGCCAACGCAAACCCCCATGCCGATAACATAATAATCTCACTAAACAAACCAGGGTTTACACGGCGTGTTCTGCGAATAATTGCCGACATAATTTATTTCCTCACTTCGTGAGTCTCTCTCATACTAACAAGTTAACTTACCCGACAACGTTATTATTCCTTTTATTATAAATTAATTATCATCTTACGTTTTTTCAACAAGAAGCCGGCTTTTTTTTCGGAAGGAAAAATAATTGATGCAGAAGTTAATCAATCTATTCTGGAATCTTGGGTGTTGATCTACGTCAGGCTATTCAATACAAGAAATTTTTTGAAATGTTGATATCTCCCTGATTGGAATTTTTTTCTTTAGCAGCTCTTCAGGAGGTTTGTCTTTTAAACAGTAAGCTTGTTCCAGATAAATATAAACAGGAGACATTTTTGAATTAAACATTTTTGATTCAACCAACATCTCATTAAATATTTCACAAATTCCTGCATCTTCTCTAATAAACGCCCTCACCTCCGGAGCAGGTATCGTATCATCTTTAGAACTGTTCCCTATCTCAATATAACCGACATAGTTCTTATATTCATCTGCCATATCCTTTACAGCATTTAAAACAACCCTGATATTTTCAAATCCCGAACCAGATATAGTCCCTCTGTAAGAAACATTCCTTGTTTTACGTGCCCAAAATGATGTTGAGATTTGCTTTCCAAAAAATTTCGTTGATTTTTCTCTTTCCAAAATATTAAAACTAATCGGCAAAAGAGAATTTATAAACTTATGAAACTCTTGCAACAATTCCGGTGACCATGTTGTCGGAAGCTTGGGAGAATCAATTGGGGTCATATTTTCAATCCTTTCCTTTAATTGCTAATTTACTTATAGATTTATCACCAAAATAAAAACCCACTTCCTCTATTTAAGAAAGGGGGTTTTATGTCTTTTCCGTATCATTCATCTAATATACTCACTCCATTTGAGAGTTTTACGAGCAACAGACTACTGATAGAGTTCTTTAAAGTGTGTTTTATAAATAAACTTTAACAGAAAATATTTCAATAAAATACTTTTCTCCAATCTATCACATGTTATTTGCGACTTTTAAATAATTTTACCATATATTAATCCAGAGTTCAGCCACTTTTTAATTATTTTCAAGAAGAAGAAACAAACATCTGTCATCTAAACAAGAAACTATTCTCCGATTATTTTTACCAAAACTCTTTTTTTACGTCTGCCGTCAAACTCTCCATAAAAAATCTGTTCCCAAGGACCGAAATCAAGACTGCCTTTGGTGACTGCGACAACAACCTCCCGACCCATAACCTGTCGTTTTAAATGGGCATCGCCATTATCCTCGCCAGTCCTGTTGTGGCGATAACTTGCAGTGGGTTCATGAGGCGCAAGCTTTTCCAACCAGTCTTCATAATCCTGATGCAGCCCTGATTCGTCATCGTTGATGAATACCGATGCGGTAATATGCATGGCATTGACCAATATCAAACCTTCCCTAATGCCACTTTCTTTTAAACAGTCTTCTACCTGCGACGTGATATTGATAAATGCCCTTCTTTGCGGAACATTAAACCAAAGTTCTTTTCTGTATGATTTCAACTCTTTCCTCCATTAACAGGGTAAAAGTTTTTCAATCCATTGCCTGGACGTTTTCACAATACGCTTGTAGATTTCGGACTCTGTTATGCCCATGGACTTGGGAATATGAAAGGAATGGTCACCTCCTTCTATTATTTCCAGTTCCCTGGGAGCAGATAACCTGCTCAGAACATTTTGCAGTATTGTCAGACTGCACAGGCTATCCCTTGTGCCCGCGAAAAAGAGCATCGGTAATTCTATCTGATATAAGTGGATATCTCTTATTTTCGACTGGTCATTTGCCGGATGCAGAGGATAACCAAGAAATATCAGACCTTCTACCGGCAATCTTTTTTCGGCAACCAGCTGGGAGGCTACACGTCCACCCATGGATTTACCGGCTGCAATTATGCGACTTACATTAACGGCTGAGTTCTTCTGAAAATGACGGCAAACAGCCGTCCAGGTATCTTCCAGCTTCTTTTGACTATCAGGTGCCTTTAGCCCCTTTTCTTTGTAAGGGAAATTAAACCGCAACGTCGGATAACCTGCCGCCGCCAAACCATCAGTAAAGGCAACAAGAAGCTCATTTTCCATGTCGTTACCCATGCCATGAGCCGTGATGACCCCCGCTCCTAATGTTTTGTCCGGTGGCATGGTTAAAATTGCCGATACGGATTCATCTTTGGTAACGGCAATGGTTAATCTTCTCCTCTCCATGGAAAATCTCCTTGTTTACTATCTGACACTTTTTTTGAGGATGTTTTTATTAATTATCGGTTGCAATCTAACATAAAATAGAAAATTTGAATATTTGAGTATTAGTGGGTGATTAATTTTTTAAAAAACGATTATCCCAGGTTTTAAACTTCTTCCTGCAGTAATCTTCCAAAGATTTATAACCATCAAAATATCTTATCGCTGTTTTGGAAAAAGAACTCTTGTATTCGCACTTTTCAACAGAATGTTCACGGCAGGTAATGGGACGATTTTCATAAATGGAACATTTTCCGTTGCGTTTCATATGAACGCAGGCATTATAGATAATAAGATACCAACCTGAAGAATCCTTAAAAGCTTTTACATTTTTGTGTAATAATTGCCATAACAGGCCGTCATAATCGCGAATTGTTCGCGGCGCAGATATTTTTTCCGTAATGTATTTGCAACATAACTGATCACACCGATTGCATTTAGATACAGATTATTTTTTAAGAGTTTTTCTTCGCATAAAATTCCTATTTGTAAAAATATCATATTATTTTGATAAGGGCTTTTCAAACGCTTGTCCCGTACTTGATACGGGATGTCCAGATACAAGGCGCGCATCACACTATATACCAAGCCGTATTCAAATGGATACCGCGGCGGCAAGGAGGAGGCGCCGGAGGCGTATATGACAATACGTTGAGGACGCCGACGACGAAGCCAACAAAGGTAGCCGCATGAAGACGGCTTGGTAACTAGTGGGCTTCGTCCCAGTTCTTCCCAAATGCAATTTCGACCTTAAGCGGAACCTTGAGTTTGACGACCTCTTCCATTTCTTTTTTGACAAGCGCCATTACTTCCTCTTTTTCTTCTGCCGGCGCTTCGACAACAAGTTCGTCATGCACCTGCATAATCAATCGGGCAGAAAGTTTGTTCTTCAAAAACAAATCAGCAATGTTGACCATTGCCACCTTAATAAGATCAGCGGCAGTTCCCTGAATGGGAGTATTGATGGCCATGCGTTCGGCAAACTGGCGCACGGAAGGAATCTTACTTTTCAGTTCCGGCAGATAGCGGCGACGGTTTAAAAGCGTGCAGACAAAACCGTCACGCCGCGCGTCTTCCATAATTCCATCAAGATAAATTCGCACTTTCTTGTAGCGTTTAAAATATCCTTCGATGTATTCCTGCGCCATTTTCACGGAAATGCCCAATTCCTTGGAAAGGCCGAACGCACTCATCCCGTAAAGAACACCGAAATTAATTACTTTAGCCTGGCGACGCATGTCGGCATTAACCATCTGCGGAAAAACCCCGAAAACATCCGACGCAGTATGGGTATGAATATCCTGGTCGGAGGCAAAGGCATCAATAAGCGCTTTATCTTCCGAAAGATGTGCCAGTACCCGCAGTTCGATTTGCGAATAGTCGGCGGAAATTAAAAAACAATCCGGATCGGCGATAAAAGCCTGGCGTATTCTTTTGCCTTCCAGCGTCCGGATGGGAATGTTCTGCAAATTGGGATTGCTACTGGAGAGTCTTCCTGTTGCCGTAACCGTCTGATTATAGGATGTATGAATTCTGCCGGTCTTGGGATTGATTAAAGCGGGCAGTGCATCCACATAAGTTGATTTCAGTTTCGAGAGGCTACGGTAAGCCAGAATTTCGGCGGGCAGCTTATGACTGCGGGCAAGTTCGGTTAACACATCTACATCGGTGGAGTATCCTTCCTTCGTTTTCCTGCCGGCCGGTAGTTTGAGTTTTTCAAATAAAATATTCTGCAACTGTTTTGGTGAATTGATGTTGAATTTTTCTCCGGCTAAACGATGTATTTTCTCTTCGGAAAGAGACAACAACTGTGCCAATTCTGCCGACATCTGTTTTAAAAGGGAAATATCTACCAATACTCCTTTTTTCTCCATATCGGTAAGCACTTGCAGAAGCGGCATTTCCACTTTGCGGTAAAGCTCAATCGCATCTATTTTCTTTAGTTGCGTAATTACCACCGGAGCAAGTTCATGAATGGCATCAGCGCGTTGTCCCGCGTACGCAGTCATCTTATCGATTGGTACCAACGCCAGCGGATAAGTTTTCCCTTTGCCTCCCGCAACATCATTAGGAGATGATACTCGTTCATGAAGATATTCCCAGACAACTTCATCAAGTTCATAGGAATTCTTTGCCGGATTGAGCAGATATGCAGCCAGCTGCAAATCTTCGCCTGACTGGACTTCAAAGTCTGTAATATCCACCAGTGCTGTTTTTAAATCGTACATATATTTTTTTATTCCGGCATTTTGCAAAACAGGCGCAAGCGCGAAAAGCACTTCCTTTACCGGCAATTGATTTAAAATGTTGGTGTGACCAAGCGGAATGTAGCAGGTATCTTTACCGGCACTAATAGCAATTCCTATCAAATCCGTCGGCTGATTTTTTTCAAAAATTATTTCCAGGGATATTTCATGACTTTTTTTCAGGTGAACGATAAAATCATCAAGCGATTCCTTGTCCATGATTTGTTTGTATTCTTTTGTCGGTTTCGCGCTATCCTGTTTAATTTCCTGCAGGAGTGACGAAAATTCAAATTCACTGAAAAGTTTCGAGAGGACTTCTTTGTCCGGTTCCTTAACTGCGGCATTCTGAAAATTAAAATCGATTTCAATGTCTTTTCTAATACTGGCAAGCTGTCGGCTGAGTCTCGCCTGTTCAGCATATTGGCGAAAACTTTCGCGTAATTTAACGTTCCGCAAATTATCTGAATTTTTTATTACTTCCTCGACAGAACCGTATTCCTCAATCAGCCGCTGCGCTGTCTTTGGACCAATGCCGGGCACACCGGGAATATTATCGGATGTATCGCCCATCAGTCCCAGAATCTCCACGACTTTGTCCGGCCCGACGCCGAATTTTTCCTTTACCGCCGCTGCGTCATAGGTTTTGTCCTTCATTGTATCGATCATCGACACGTTTTCATCAACAAGCTGCATCAAATCCTTGTCGCCGGAAATAATGGCTGTTCTCCAGCCTTTTTGGCTTGCCCGAACCGTTAGTGTTCCGATAATATCATCAGCTTCAGTACCCTGCTTCTCCAGAACACAAATAGAAAAACCACGAACAACATCTTTGATAAAAGGAATCTGTGGAATAAGATCATCCGGCATCGGTTTGCGCGTTGCCTTGTAATCTTCAAATTCTCCGTGGCGCGTTGTCGGCCCTTTGAGATCAAACGTTACGACTATATAGTCCGGTTGAAGCTCACGCTTGAGTTTCAAGAGCATATTGGTAAAACCGTAAATAGCATTGGTGGGAAAACCTTTAGAGTTTGTCAAAAGAGGTAATCCATAGAAAGCGCGATAAATATAGTTGCTGCCGTCAACAAGAGCCACGAGAGGTGTTTTATCTTTTTCGGTCATAAATAAATTCCTATTTTAGAAATATCTGCCTAACGAAAATGAGCAAACTTATCGTTTGAAAGTTCTTTATCGATTTTGTTCAGCCTGTCTTCTTGCTTCATCAGCCTGCGCTTTGAATTGCTCGGCCATTTTTTCAGCCTGTTCACGCATCTCATCGGCGGATTTTTGCATATCTTTTGTCTTATCCTGATATTCCTTGCGCATATTTTCGCCCATTTCGCGCCACTTTTCCATATCTGACGACATGTGTTTTGCTTTGTATTCTCCGGAAACACCTAATATCGCAAAGATTGCACCGATAATGCCAAATACCAGCCAGGACTTTTGTGACGGCAGATTATGGACATGAACACTTGCCATAACAAGATAAAATGTGTAGATGACAATGCTGATAATGCCACCCAGGTAAGGCACCGCTCCTACAACGGATGTGATTGGAGCCAGTGCGGTAAGATAAGCGCCGCAGCGATAAGCTGTTTCGTAGTCTTCCTGCGAGCCCATGATTTTCCAAATAACGAAAAGAATGGCTCCTCCAATGAAACTGCCAATAGCAACGGCAATCGGCATAATAATGATAGCACCAAATCCGGACATCATCCCTCCGCCATAACCAGCGGCTGGTCCAAATCCGATAACATTTAATAATGCCTGAATGATGCCGCTGATAAAACCCATGATGACGGCAAAAACAAGCGGTTCAAGGAATCCCCCTGTTTTCGGCATGCCCTGAAAAAATTCTGTTGGTTTTGTAACAACGTTGACCGCTGTTTGCGGCATGGCTGCAAAGTTGATATCCTTCGGATCCATCTTTCCATCCTCCTTGTTGTATGTTTTAAAAACAAAAAGTCGGTTAAAAAACTACGCCTCAATACTATGTTTATTTTCACAATTTCTTATAAATCGAAAGATGCGTTAATTTTAAAAGTTCTGACCGCGCGCATGTCCAGAATATCCGTAACGCCGGTTTTTTCCTTTACTTCTTTCAGAAACTTCTCCAGTTCTGTGACGTTCGCGGCGCTTACAGTAAACCAGATGTTGTATTCGTTATCACGCCGGTAATTATGCGTGACATTTTCATTGGCATTCACTACAGCGACAAATTTTTCTATCTGTTCTTCCGGCACACGCGCCGCGCAAAGAGTACTGACACGTCCAAGCTTTGCTCCATCAAAAATAGCGCCGATGCGGCGGATTATTCCATCGTCCTTCATTTTTTGAACGCGACGGATTGTTTCATCCTCACTGATACCGCAGCGCTCACCGACAATCAAATACGGCCGTTCCTCCAGCGGAAATTCCTTCTGTAGAATGTTTAATATTTTCTTATCTATCTCATCCATGTAAACATCCTAAATTTACTTCCCCGCCCCTTGTGGGAGGGGAT
>AWGX01000497.1 GCA_000495415.1 Smithella sp. ME-1
CATACGCCGGACAGGCTGTTCACTTTCGTGAACAATGACAAAAACATTTAAAGCAAACAGGTAAAAACCAAATTATATTTGAATATTAAAATGAACTATTGTAATAAGTGCACATGCAGAACGTGAAATTAATCTTGTGCATGTTTTTAACTTTAATTTTCTTTGCAGCTATTTGCGAAGTTGTTTTAGCTGAGGAAAAAATTGTTCAACTAACCGTACCCAACTGTTCAGCTTGAGGCGCAGACGCCAGGATAAGGTATATCCTGAAAAAAGTTGATGGTGTTATAAAGCATGAAAAAAAGGGGCATGACCAAATAATTATTCATTTTGATAATAGGAAGTGTACCCTTGACAAGATTATTAACACACTTTTACAAAGTAATTTTATTGTCAAGGGTAAACCGGTTTATTTGAAACAGCAAAGTGGCTCTGCTGAAGAGCGAGAAAAACAGTGTGTTATAAACGGGAAATTGTTGACAAAAGTTAAAACGAAGATTGAATGTACACGTGAAGGAGGAGATTGGGTGATATTTGAAACGGTTAATACCCCGACTGTTTCACCATCTAGAAGCAAAATAAAATTACCAGAAAATTCTCTTGAAACAAACAAGACAATACCACCTGATGATTTCGGTAATGATATAATGTACCGGTGATAAGCCGGTAAAGAAGTTTCTCTGATAGAATGATTCTGAATAAAACAGATTCTTAACCAAGTGCGCGATTAAGTACAAAATACAGACAACAATGTTCTTGAGGGCGACACCTTTTTCATTGATAGATTTGTTTCTCCGCATAAGCAGAAGTAGATATCATGGCTAAAATATTAATCGTTTATCATTCGCAAACGGGAAAGACTGAAAGGATGGCTCAGGCCGTTGCTGAAGGTGCGAAGTCTATCGACGGCGTCGAAGTAATTTTGAAGAAAGCCGCAGACGCCACAGTCGAAGATTTATTGTCAGCCGATGGTTTGGCTGTCGGTACGCCGGAGAATTTCGGTTATATGTCCGGTATGGTCAAGGATTTTTTTGACCGCACTTACGGCGACGCGCAGGAAAAGGTTTTCCGCAAGCCTTTTGTTGTTTTTATCAGTGCGGGAAACGACGGTACAGGAGCGCTTAGATCTATCGAACGTATCGCGTTAGGATACAAATTTAAAACTGTTTACTTGCCGGTTATTGCCAAGGGAAAAATAACGCAGGAAATTCTTGATCAATGCTTTGAACTTGGTGCTACGATTGCCGGCGGCTGTCAAATGCAGATCTATTAGCTATGTCATTGTGAAACGCCTCTCAGGCGCCGCCTGCCCTCGATGTAATCG
>AWGX01000498.1 GCA_000495415.1 Smithella sp. ME-1
CGGAGCGTAGCGATCGGCTGGGTTGATTTTGTTACGCAATAATTTCATTCAGCCCTTCAATGGTCTGATTCACCTCTTCCAAAGATGCTTTGCCAATGACTTTCCCAATTCTTTCTACAGACAGGGTTCTGATTTGACTAATTTTAAGCCATGATTTCTTAGGTAAATTTGGAGACGTCAGTTCAAGGGTTAATGGGAATCCAGCCTTTTGTGGTTGGCTTGTAATAGCGATGGCTATAACTGTACCTGAGCGTTCATTGAAAATGTCGTGGCTCAGAATGAGCACAGGGCGCAAGCCTGCTTGTTCATGACCTCGCACTGGATTCAAATCCGCCCACCGAATTTCACCTCTCAATATTCTGGCCATTGGCTCACATCCTCAGCTAATCCTTCGTCCGCCATAGCTTTTTCAAATTTCGGATCTAGTTTTGCGCATTCCAAAGATAGCCGACTGCGCTTCATTCTCGCGAGTTTTTCGCTTACAGCATCACAGATTGCCTGGCTGCGATTTTGAAAATAATTCTTCTTGACCAGTCTATCCAATTCACCGATAAATTCGGCATCCATTGTAATTGCTATTTTTGTTTTTCCCATAATCAACCTCCCTTGATGGTATTCCATTATATCATACCATTAAAAAGAGAAGCAAATATAATTTTGTATTCTTTTAGCATAACGACGAAAGCAGCCGGAGCCGCGAAGCAGCGATCGGCTTTAGCGATTTTGTTATAAGCTCTTTTTAGATAATTCTATTGCGCTACCTGATGTATAATTTCAGAAATATATGACTGATACTTTACCCCCAACTTATTTGCTTTATTTTTAATCTTTTCAATGTCTTCACTATTAACCCTAATGGTCATAGTTACATCTTTCTTCCTTGCTTTGAGGGCGTTTTCAATCTTTTCCAGTTCCTTTCCTTTTAAAGGCTTGAATTCACCTTTTAGCAAGGCAGCTTCAATTTCTTTTTCTTCTTTTGATAATTTTGCTCTTTTCATTTTGCACCTTCTTTGCTTTTAAGCATCTTTGTATATTTCCTGCTCGGAAACATGGTTTTTAGGAAAATAAATTTATCGTCAACAACACAGGGCACTACCCAAACATATTCTTCATGCTCGAATAATAAAGCAATCTGATTCTTTCTCGTCTGATGTTTTTCAGCTCCTAAAAACGTAGAATTTAATATTTCTTCAAAGGATACTCCTCTTTCCTTTTTCAATAACTTATTCTTTTCTTCGTCCCATTTGAATTTCTTCATGTTTTTATTCTACCACAAATGTATTGACAATACAAATGTATTGACATTTATAACGACAAGCTAACCGGTGCGCGGTCTTTTGCGCGTCCGTGTTGAGCGCTTTGTTATACGGTTCTTTGCTGCTTGTTGTTTTTTGAAAAAAATTAAAAATTCGTTAGGCGAAATAACTTTAGCACCTTTGCATCGTTCAGCAGGAAAATGTTTTTGGTTCCCTGTAACTAGAAACACGGCTTGACTTGCCAGAGTGACTTCGAGAAACGGTTCATCATCCGGGTCAGGGAGCGAATGAGTCAGCGGGGAAGGCGCAATGACTTGGCCATGATATACAATATAGTCAAGAAATGCGGCAATCTTATCTTCTTCAAATCCAAACCTTGGTCGTCGCAAAACCTCATTGTATTCTGATAAAATCCGTGCATCGAAGGACAGCGTCAGTTCACCGGCTGAGACCATGCGTACTATTTCACCACAAGACCCGAACGGTGATAAAAGACCCGCAACCAGAACGTTAGTATCAATGACTATGTCCATCACGCACGCTTTTCACGAACAGATTTAATTTCGGCATTGATTTCATCCAGCGAAATTTTATTCATTCCTTTTGCTAAAGATTTTCGCTGGAGAAAAACAACAGCCTCAATGGCACGTGCTCTGCGGAATGCCGCTAGTGATTCCTCAAGATTTGTCTCATTTATTGAGGCAAGAATGGCTATTGGCCGACCATTGCTGGTGACAACCATCTCTCTCTCGTTAGGTAGCTCTTTCCAAATTTGTGCAGACTTGCCTCTTAAATCTCGGACGCTCAAAAATTTCATGATCGTATCCTCCATATGTGTATCATATTATGTACACATATGTCACCCATTGTCAAATCCTTTTTTAGTATAACGAAAAAATCAGCCGGAGCG
>AWGX01000499.1 GCA_000495415.1 Smithella sp. ME-1
TCATGAAACAAAATACCATTTCATAATGAAATAACATTGTCATTTCATCTTGCTTATGCCAAATCTACTTCTTAATCAGATACAAAAACAGTAATAAAAACAGCGTCTACGTGTTTTTTCACCCACTTATTTAGAATCAAACGAAACATGAAACACAAATGGTATTTTAACGAAACAGGTCTAATTCAACATTAAAGAGATGAAATGATGGAAGAAGATCAGGTATCTTTACAAGAAACGACAAACTCATTTTAGAATATATTTCTTGACAAGAAAAATTTAATTTAATATTCGACGATAGCTTATTTTTCCATTCAAAAAAGCATTATTTTCACAATTAAATTCATATTTGAAATTTGCAGTTGTAGTTTTCGTTTGCAAAGGTTTTTCTCAGCATTGGCAGAAGAAGTCATCAAATGCAGTATTTATCGTATTCAAGCAAATTATTAAACTTTTACAAGGCATATTATGAAACAAACGGTAAAAGAAAGACGACACAAAGAAAAAGGTTTTACTTTAATTGAAATTCTCGTTGTTATGGTCATAATCACACTGCTTGCCTCTTTAGTAGCGCCAAGGCTTTTTCCAAAGTTAGGAAAAGGTAAACAATCCGCAGCAAAAGCACAAATTGAATTGCTTGAACAGGGATTGGATCAATTCCGTCTCGACACATCAAGATACCCGACTACGCAGGAAGGCCTAAGCGTTTTAGTAACCAATCAGAATATTGAAAAATGGGAAGGTCCTTATCTTAAAAAAGGATTGCCTAACGATCCATGGGGTAAGCCGTTTAATTATCAATGTCCCGGCACTCATGGCGAATATGATTTGCTTTCATATGGAAGAGACGGCGCTATTGGTGGCGAGGGCGAAGATAAGGATATTGTAAGCTGGGAATAACAAAAGACTAATGATGGTAAGGAAGGTATTGTGCACAAACGCATCATAATAGTATTTTTTTCTCTTTTTTTTCTTTCGATTTTTGCTTATGCGCAGGATGCAGATAAAAAAGAAAGTGTTCAGAAAAATGCTCCAATCGTTTCTGTAAATAATACTGCACCCGTACCTGCTTTACAAAATTTCGCATCGCCTGAAATCCCTGAATCAAAACAACAGTTGCCCATCCCCCTGTCTGATAAGATCATTCAGGATTTAAAACAAATTCAACCTGAAAAAGAATCCAACAAATCACAATCTCAAAAGGAACAACAGATACAATCGTTAAAGCCAATATTCCCCCCGGCAGCACAACCTAAAGTACCGCCGGAAACAATAATTTCTGATTCTAAAGTTTCTCCAGGCATTTTGCCTGCTCCAGAAGAAAATAAATCATCTTCAGATAAAGCACCGGCGACTTCGGCAACAGATACTAAACCGATGATGTCTAGCCCGCCGAATACTGCAACCAATAAGACATCAAATTCCAACGGGAATGTCAGTTTAAACTTTGACGATGCTGATATCTATTCGGTTATTCAAACTGTTTTCAGTGAAATACTAAAAGTCAATTATATTATCGAACCGAAAGTAAAAGGCAGGGTTACCTTCAGATCTGTCGCACCTGTTCCGAAAGATAATGTGCTTCCTGTAATGGAAGTTATTTTGCGGTTAAACGGTGTAGCTGTAATAGAGGAAAACAGTCTTTACCGTATTATACCGATAGGCGATCTGGCGCGTGAACCTTCGGCCATTAATATCGGCAGAGATGCGGAAAAAGTTGAAATTAAAGGTAAGGCATTATTGCAGGTTTTGCCTGTTGAACACGTACAATCGTCGGAAATAGTAAAATTAATTACTCCGTTTGTATCTGCTAATGCTGTTATTGTAGATATCCCTAAAACAAACCATATTATCGTTGTGGATACGGATGCCAATGTCAAACGTCTTCTGCAATTGGTAACTATCTTTGATTCCGAGCAACAAAAAAATAAAGGGCCGCAGGTTTTTGTTCATCATATTCAAAATGGCAGTGCCAAGGATATAGGCGCTTTGCTTCAACAGATATTTTTAGGTTCCAAAACTCCGGGACAAACCACTGCTGGCAGCGTTTCGGTGTCAACAACTTCACCTGCGACATCCTCATCGTCCGCATCTGCGCCACGACCGCATATGCAGACAGCAAACCAGGGTAGAGCCGATGTATTGGTTTCCGATCTGGTAAAGATATATGCCGATGAAATCATGAACGCGATTATTATTTTAGGTACACCGGAAGATTACGAAGTTATAAAAGGAACTATCGCCAAGCTCGATATTGTTCCCCGGCAGGTTTTGATTGAAGGAACGATAGCCCAGCTCCAGCTGACCGATAAATTGAGTCTGGGACTGGCCTGGTCGCTCCAAACCAATATGTTTAACATGAACCCGGTGTCAATATCGTTCAATCCCTCTAAATTGAGCAGCGATACTTCAAAGACTTCCGGTCTTTCTCTAATCGGAATTGATTCGGGAGGTTCGGTAAGAGCCGTCATCAATGCATTAGCTTCGAACTCCAAGGCAAAATTATTAGCCTCACCGCATATTATGGTTTCCGATAACCGGGAAGCAAGAATACAGGTCGGTCAGCAAGTTCCGCTTGTCACATCGGAAACATATGGCAGTTCAGGCAGCAATTCTGTGCCGATTAGAACTATTCAGTACAAAGATATTGGAATGATTCTTAAGGTTAAACCGCAGATTAATGACAGCGGCCTGGTCGCGCTACAGATATCGCAGGAGGTCTCCACGTATTCAAAGGACACTCTTTATGCTGATGAAACACAAATAATTTTAAATAAGACTGAAGCATCAACCAATCTTGTAGTGCAGGATGGACAAACAATAGTTATCGGCGGCTTAATCAGGGAAGATGATTCCAGGGCCAGAGGGGGAATCCCTCTCTTGAGCAAAATTCCGATACTGGGCTATTTATTCGGTAATACCGAGAATGAAGCTCTGCGAACAGAATTGGTAATCCTGCTGACTCCGCATGTAGTAAAAAACCAACAGGAGTCCGTATCCATTACAAGTAAAATTGCCGATAAAATAACTGATGAAAAAATGAACATGGAAGTTAAGAAAGGCATTCAGGAAAAAACGACAGAACATAAAAAATAAGGATTGAAATAATATCTGAGTCAATAAGGGACAAGCAAAGTCCGGCGAATGCCGGAGGTCACGTAGCACGTAGCAAGGGAAAGAAGTTATTAACAGTCCTATAATAGTAACGACATTTGACATGTTCCATTTGGAGTCGTCATCCCGGCGCATGAGACTGTGTCGTAATTGCAAATATTGGTTGTGCGTAATGACTAATGTCCCCCGCTGGCGGGGGCA
>AWGX01000500.1 GCA_000495415.1 Smithella sp. ME-1
TGTTCCGTTACCTGACAGCATTTGCGAAGCATAATAATTGCTGGCTTGAGCTTTTACTTCAGCAATGGCCGACTGAGCGGCGCTGATTCTGGACTGATCCATCATGCTAATGTACCTCGGAACAGCAACCGCAGCTAAAATTCCTAAAATAACCAACACAGCAATGATTTCAATCAATGTAAAACCTTTTTCATTTCTTAACATTTTCCATCCCTCCTTATTTTTTTACGGAATTTTACTTTTTATAGCTAACTACTTTTTATTTTTACATAAATTTTCATTTATAAAAAAGCAAAAGCTATGCCATATCCGATACAATACAAACAATTTATTTATCTTAATTAATATAATTTCTAACTTATTTAATTACTTCAATTTCTAATTATTGTCAACTTGAATATTTACATTATCATCAATGCCTTAACAACACGTATATGCAAAAAATGATGTTTTATCTACAATTATTGTAGATTCTTTAAACTATTTATATCTATTTGCAGTTTTTTTATCCTATGCCAGAGGCTCCTTTGATTTATTCCTAAAATATCCGCGGCTTTTACTTGAATTCCTCCTGTCTTCTTTAACGCATCAATAATGATTTCTTTCTCCATTAATTCCAGCTTTGTATCAAGTGCCATAGAATCGCTTGTTTCACCTAACAGGTTCTGCTTTTTAAATATATCATCCGGTAAATGATGTATCTCGATAACCCCATTTTCACTCAATATGGAAGCTTGTTCCAGGACATTTCTTAATTCTCTGATATTTCCCGGCCAGGAGTAGCCGATTAATTCCTGCAATGCGGAGGTGGATATTTTTACTTTCCGGGGTAAAGATTCCAGAAAATAATTCGCTATTGGAATAATATCTTCTTTTCTATCTCTAAGTGCCGGAAGTGAAATGGAAAAAACATTTAAGCGGAAGTAAAGGTCTTCTCTAAACCTCCCCTCTTTGATCATTTCCAGTAAATTTTTATTCGTTGCCGCAATAAAACGAATATCTACACGAATCTGCCTGGTACCGCCGACCCGCTCAAATTCTTTCTCCTGTAAAACACGCAATAATTTCGCCTGAGTAGCTAACGGCATATCGCCTATTTCATCAAGAAAAATCGTGCCTTTGTCGGCAATTTCAAATTTTCCTTTCTTTTGTTCAGTTGCACCGGTAAATGAACCTTTCTCGTGACCAAAAAGTTCGCTTTCCAACAAACCTTCCGGAATGGCCACACAATTAATCTTTACAAAAGGTCTGTTTTTCCTTGTGCCGTGTTCATAAATACTGGAAGCAATCAATTCTTTACCGGTACCGCTTTCGCCGGAAATAAGAACTGTAGAATCAGTGGGAGCTACTTTGAGAATTCGTGCAAGTATGTTGCGCATAGATATGCTGGTACAAACAATACTTGGAAATAATTCTTTCGCTTCAACATTGCTTAGAATATCGGCGACATTGTCAAATAGTTTAGAAACCTGGTTAAAATCACGGGTTATATCTTCTTTTTCTTCCGACTTTACAGCCGGAGCAATAATAGGCATCTTTTGCGTTTTACTGATAAACCTCGAAAGCGGATCGAAAAAAAAACGTAACATTACGACACTTATAGAAAAAGTAAAGAAAGCCATAACCAATATTAAATAAATAAAATGGATGGGAAATAGCTGATTGAATTCTTCGCGCTGTTTAAATAATTGATACGTTAAAATAGTACTAATCAATGATATTCCGGTAAATATAACCGGAATCAATATATACAAACTTATATAAATATTTTTTTTCTTCATTATTGCCGAACCCGGAAGACTGTAGCTTTGGCATTGTTCTGAGTATCAGTTTTCACGTAATAATACTAATGGTTTGTCCTGTTTATCTGCTTCACTGTCAATGTTTTTTTGCCAGTTTTGTAAGATCCCACATCGGTAAAAATATGGCTATGGCAAAGAAACCGACAATCGCGGCCAGGCCGACAATAAGAACCGGACCTATCGCATCGGAAAGGCCTTTGATCGCATACTCAACTTCATCATCGTAGTGTTTAGCAATTTCACGCAACATCTCATCAATATTCCCCGATTCTTCACCAATCGCGATCATATCAATGACCATCGGGGTAAAATATTTTGCCGATTTCAATGGAGTTGAAATTCCGGCTCCTTCTTTAATCCGTTCACGAATATGTTCAAAAGATCTTGTAAGAGCTTCATTACCCATTGTTGCGGAAAGAATAGTCAACGATTGCATAATGGGAACACCGCTTGTCTGCAAAATTGCAAAAATACTGGCAAAACGTGACAATGCCGCCTTCTTGAACAATTGTCCCACTACAGGAAGTTCCAATAAAAAAGTATCTCTTACAAATTTGCCGTTTTTCGTTTTAAAATAGTAAGCCAGTCCGAAAATGGTTATTGCTATTATAGTAATGATTATATACCAGTATTTGGCCAGGAAATTGTATAAAAGCATGGCAATTCTTGTCGGCAACGGTAAAACCAGTCCGGCAGTATTAAAAACGGAAACAAATTGCGGTATTACAACAGTCAGAAGAACAACAAAAGCCACACTTAAAGCAATAACGATTATCATTGGATACCGGACTGCCGATTTGATATCCGACTTGACTTTCTCTTCATGTTCAATGATGTAGATCAGGCGATCTAAAACAATGGGAACATTTCCACTCATTTCGCCTGCCTTGATCATGTCACAGTATAGATTTGAAAATATTTTAGGAAATTTCTCCAATGACTCTGAAAAAGACGACCCCTGTTTAATATCCTGAATTATCGATAGTATCGCTTTTCTTAAGCCGTTACTTTCTGTCTGATTTGCCAGAATATCAAGGAGTCTCAACATCGGCACACCCGCAACCAGCATGGAGCGTAACTGTTTTGTAAAAATAATAAGATCCACCATTTTTACTCTGTCCGAACTTAGCAGAGACTGCAACCAGCTTTCATCTCCTGATTTACCTTGTTCCTTTATTTTTGAAGGTATGAGATTACGTGACATCAATATGGAGTTTGCTATCTGAGTTGATTCAGCTTCCAGAGTTCCTGATACGGTGTTTCCGCTATCGTTAATTGCTTCATAAAAATAGTTGGGCATTTTTTATCCTTACCTGAATTTAAGACATGACGGCGGAAGCCGCTTCTTCCAAAGTTGTAATTCCCTTCATCACTTTTTGGGCTGCATCGTCTCTCAGTGTTTTTAATTTTCCGGCAGCTACTGCAGCACGCGTAATTTCCTGACTTGGTCTTTGTTTGATAATCATGTCTTGAATCATCTCGTCGTTGACCAAAACTTCAAAAACACCGGTTCTTCCCTTGAATCCGGTATTTCTACAATTATTACAGCCTCTGCCTCGTTGAAAATTAGCATTTGCCGCCTCCTCCGGTGTGATTCCGAAAGCAGCCAGAGCATTTGCCGGTGGATTATAACGTTCTTTACAATACGGACAGATGGTGCGTACTAATCGCTGAGCAAAGGATACTATCAAAACAGATGAGACCAGAAAAGGTTCGATACCCATATCGATAAATCTTGTTATAACTCCTGCGGCATCATTAGTATGCACAGTGCTCAAAACTCTATGTCCGGTCTGTGCCGCCTGAACGGCTACGGCGGCGGTTTCCGCATCTCTAATTTCACCAACCATAATTACGTCCGGGTCCTGACGAAGTATTGAACGTAAACCGCCGGCAAATGTCATTCCCGCTTTACGGTTTAACTGCACCTGCCGTATATCATTGATTCTATATTCTACCGGATCTTCCAGGGTTATTATATTTATATCCGGTTTGTTTATTGAACTTAAAATTGCATAAAGACTTGTACTTTTACCGCTTCCCGTAGGCCCTGTACTTAAAATCATCCCATATGGCTTAACGGACATGGTTTCTATTTTTGCCTTATCTTCGTCGGACATGCCCAAACGATCCAGTGTATAAAAACCTGCTCCCATATCCAGAAGACGCATGACGATATTTTCTCCGTAAATCGTGGGAATTGAAGATACTCTGACGTTTATTTCTTTCTTCTCTATCTTGAGGGTGAATCGTCCGTCCTGAGGAATCCGGGAGACAGTAATATCCATGTTGGCTATAATCTTTACGCGGGCAATAATGGATAAAAATATTGATTTGGGAGGTGACGGCATTTCTATCAGTCTGCCGTCGATACGATAACGCAACTGTACTGTATTTTGCTGCGGGCTGATATGAATATCACTGGCATTATCACGAATAGCCTGAGCAAAAATGGAATTAGTCAGACGAATAACCAGCGCTTCTCCCGCCATATCCTGCAGCGATGCGATTTGGATTTCTTCTTTGTTTTCCGGCTCATCATCCTCATCTCTGGATTCTATTTCCATAGTTCCCATAATATTACCCAGATCGGACTGCATGCCGTACATACTATTAACAAGCTGATTGATTTCCACTTCTGAACAAATTACCGGTTCAACTTCCAGGTTGGTTAATTTTTCAAGAGAATCAAGAATTTGTATATCCAGAGGATCAACTATAGCAATTGTCAAAAGTTTGCCTTTTAGTTTTAAAGGAACGACCTGATTTTTTTGAGCAATTTCAATCGGTATATAGCGAATCAGTTCCAAATCCAACGGAAAATCATTAAGCTGATATTTCCTAATGTTGAGTTGATCGCTTATCAAGTCTATTATTTGTTTTTCCTGAACCAGTCCCTGCCGGATTAAATACTGACCGAGCTTCAAATCTGTTTTCTTTTGGTTTTCCAATGCCTGTCCAAGCTTTTCCTCGGTCAAAATTCCGCTTTTAACCAGTATTTCACCAAGACGTCTTTTATTTTTCATTTATCCTCCGGACAATTTTAAACCTCAATACTGCAACTTACGGCGATTAAAAAATACTGTATTGGCATCCCATTGAGACAATATTTTTGTTTTGGCAGCAATCACCGGCGGCAGCTTAGCAATCACTTCTTGTGCTGTATGAATATCTTTAAAACATTTGTCAATGACAATCGCAAATTTAATGCCATCTTTTTTATTCCAAAAGGAAAAGAAAACCAAGGGGGGCATATTTTGCCTAAAAGAATCCTCTTGAAAAATATTATACACTATTTCCAAATCTTTTCCACTTTCCACAGCAACAATAATATCACTTTCATTTACCGGGTTTATATCTGCAGGAATCGAGGGTAAATCTATTTTATCTCCTTCAAAGATTTTATTTTTATTCTTAATATGAGGATTAGCTGTACTCACCACTTTGATTATTTCCGGATTTACCTCTCCGTATATATTATGTACCGTCCACCAAAGGGTACGTCTTTTAGTCATTGTTAAATTTCCAAGATACTCAGGCATTTTTATATCCCACGTATTTTCCGTATGAATATTTTCCGAATCAGCAGAAACGGAAACAGGAGCTTCCTGCTTAAGTTCAGAAACAACCGGAAAAACCGAAGGTACAAGCAATTTCTTTTGTGCGACTGCATCCCGACGTTGCGACATAACCGCCCCTATCGAAAGACCAACCAGCACAAAAACAAAAATGCCCGTCAACGCCCACTTTAATTTCCTGAATGACGGTGTCATCAAATCATTTATGCAGCTTCTTGCCAAAAACCAGCCGGCCTTATTTTTTTCACGAATTATCATAGTTAAGACTATCTGATGACAGAGAATAACAACTTTGCGCGGATAGCCGCCAGTCGCCATATAAATGGCTACAAGTCCCCAAAAACTAAATAAAGAAGGCGCAATTTCATTATCCCGGGCAATGCTGAGACGATAATTGATCATTGCCTGCATTTGCTTAAAATTCAAAGGTTGAAGATGATAGAGAAGATTAACCCTGTCAAAAAGATTGGGACGCTTTCTAAGAATTGCTTGAAATTCTTTTTGCGCAAAGATTATTATCTGCAGCAGCTTAAAGTTATTTGTTTCATAATTAAGAAATTCACGTAAGACTTCCAGACAATTCTCGGGAATTTTCTGGCCTTCATCAATGATTAAAACAACTATTCTTTTTTCATTTACTCCCTTGTCAAAAAGGTAATTTTTGATTTTCTCTTTTAAATGCCATTCAGTTTCATAATTATTTAAATCTTTAATCCCCAGCATCAAGGCGACAGTATGCAAAAATTCGATAACGCTGTTAAATGCCGGATCAAGCAAAAGATGAGTTTCAATCTCTGCCGCTTCCGCAGACGCAGAAGATAAATTCTGGATAAGTTTACGACATAAAGTAGTTTTTCCGGTACCGATGTCTCCTATTACCACATTAATGCCACGACGCAGACGAACTGCCAATTCCAGCTTTTGTAAGCAACTTGTTTGTTGTGGTAATAAAAAAAGAAATTCCGGTTCCGGTGAGTTGGAAAATGGCTCCTTTTTAAAATTGAGAATATTGTAATAATTCATTTTTAGATGCCATCTTGTTATTTTAATACGCTATTGCTTATAGTCCAACCCCGTTATAATTTTAGACATAGCTATGACAATCTTAATTCTATTTAATTTCTTTTGTATGATCCCAAACCTTTATAATTGCTATTGTTTACTTACAACCGGCAATATATGAGGGGTAATAAATATAAGAACCTCTTCCATCTTATCGCTTTTACTATCAGACTTGAAAGCCCAGCCCAAAACAGGAATATCTTTTAACCAGGGCACACCGTACCCGGCATTGGATCTTGTTTGTTTTGTTAAACCGGAAATAACAATTGTTTCGCCATCTTCAACAATCAATATAGTTTTTGTCTGTTTCTTTATAATGTAAGGATCTCCGAGTGATGATTTGCGCGTTATGTCCACCTCATCTTTTTTCACTGTAATTTCCATTTTTAAATTTTTGCCATCAATTACGTGAGGCTTAATTTGCAAACGCAACATTGCATCTTCAAATTGGGTAGTTTGAGTCGGTGTACTACCCTGAGATGTCTGGAGTGTAACAAAAGGAACTCTTTCGCCGTTTTCTGTAAACGCTTCCTGGTTATCCAAAGTTGTTATGGATGGACTGGACAATATATTTAACTTGTTATCCTTCTGTAATGCTTCCAGTTGCACCTCTAACAAATTTCCCCCTATTGTGCCAAAAACAATACCTAACGAAGCAGCCGCTGCTTCAGATAGACTCCCGGCTGGAAAATTCATACCTAAACCGTAACGTCCTATACCTATTTTATTCCCTGTCGGATTAAGATCAGCTGATGAGGTTGTTCTGGTACCACCACCACTTATTTGTAGGCCCTCTTTCCCACGAAGAGTAGTGGACGCAGCTCCCCCCCACATAATTCCCAAATCACGGGCAACCCCTTTGGTTGTTTCCACGATATTGGCTTTAATTAAAATCTGAGGCGTCGGTTTATCCAATTTTTCAATAATCGGCATTATCTTGATTAAATCATCACGAAGAGCGGAAACAACCAAAGAATTGGTGTGTTCATCAATTTTAATCGAACCGCGAGGCTTTCCATCCTTATCCTTAGTCAATAAGTCCTGAATTGTGTCTGCCAGTTTTTTGGTATCGGCATAGTTTATATTTACCACCACAGGATCTAAGAGAGATTCAACCCACTGAGTATCGCGCAGTTGCTGTTTCCTTTCCAAGTCCAGTTTAACATCTTCACTGGTCAGTACTCTGAGCACATTGCCTTCCCAGATATAAGATAAATTATAGGTACGCAACAATCCGGTGAAAGCCGAATCCCAGGGAACACCACGGAAATCTACGCTAATTTCACCCTTTAACTCATTCTTGACCAGGAGATTTAAGTTCACAGATTTCGCCATAGCCCTTAACACCGCTTTGAGTTCAGCCTGCCGCATAGTTAAGTTAATTCGATCAACAGGTAATTTTTTCACTGCCGTTTCAGCTATTGGAACAGATGCCTGTTTCGCCGTTATAGAAATTTTCTTGGGTTCGGCAGAAGGAGAATGGCCTTGAGATTTTTCAGCTAGAGTAGTCCATTTATCAAAGGAAGAATCTTTCTTCTCGCTTTTAAGCCCATCAGCACAACCGAATAAAAATATCAGCACGAAAAGACCAAGACTTAACATTACGATATTTTTATTTATTGCAGAGTATTTCAAATCGCCAACCTCCAATAGAATTTTTATTCCTGCAGTGGAACTTCCTCTCTGTCTCCGGAATTTTTATTCAAGATAACAACTTTAGAAGGCGTAATCTGTTTCAGGAAGTATCCTTCAATTTCTAATTGCTCCCCTATTCTATATTCCAAACCGTTAATAACTGCCATTTTATTTTTCCCGGAATCAACATAACCTGAATATATTATTTTAGGTGCCGTGCTTCCGCCTTTAGCAGCATCTTCCTTAGCTGCCCATTCTTTATACAAATCTTTTTTCCAAAAAGGATTTTTATTCCAATCACTTTCTATTTTCTTAACCATGTATGCATCTAAATCGCTTAGCTTATCTTTGCTTAACTCATTCGTCAGATCGCTCAGCGAAGTATTCTTTTT
>AWGX01000501.1 GCA_000495415.1 Smithella sp. ME-1
GATACGGCAGATGCCGTGAAAGCGAAATTGGCGGAAATGAGCCGCTTCTTCCCTGCCGGTTTAAAAGTTATTTATCCTCATGACACTACCCCATTTATCAGAGTGGCTATTAGTGAAGTCGTTAAAACCCTTTTTGAAGCCATATTGCTGGTCTTCCTGGTTATGTGGCTTTTTCTGGGCAATATCAGGGCTACCCTCATACCCACTATCGCGGTTCCTGTAGTCCTTTTGGGAACATTTGCAATACTGGGGCTTCTAGGTTACTCCATTAACATGTTAACCATGTTTGCCATGGTTTTGGCTATCGGTCTTCTGGTTGATGACGCCATTGTCGTTGTGGAAAACGTGGAACGAATAATGTCGGAAGAAGGCATCTCTCCAATGGAAGCCACAGCTAAATCCATGGAACAAATAACAAGTGCATTGATTGGTATAGGTCTGGTACTGGCGGCTGT
>AWGX01000502.1 GCA_000495415.1 Smithella sp. ME-1
TACTATTGTTGGACTGTTAATAAGTTTTTTGCCCCCGAAATTCGAATTCCGGAATCACCGATAGAAATCTTATCGCCGTTTTCTTTTATTAGCAAAGAAGGCGTTGGTGGCTTTTGCATAGTCACGATTTCGCGCCCGACCGCCGCCTTTTCTAGCGCCTCGGTCGGCATACTCTACCTGAACACGGCGATCCTGATATTTTTCTTTTTTAAGTTTCGCCATCAGAAATTCCGCCGGTTGCGAATCAATCTCAAAAAAAGAACAACTGCGCGTTACTTCAATATTGGAAATACGCAGGTTGGGAATATTAGCCGTTTCCAAAAGATAGGTTTTCAACTTGCGCTCATTAAACTTTTCCATCTGCCCGAGGTTAATAAATAAACGGACAAGACTGCCGCCGCCGGTTCTCGAACCGGAAGTGTTTTTACTGCCGGAAACAGTTTTGCTGTTATCTCTTTTTGTTTCCACGTTGATGTCCGTGGCGTTGCGATAATAGCTTAAAAAGCGGTTAAACTCCGCCGATACAAATTTTTGAATGATCTCTTCCTTGCTGATTCCTTTTAATTGTTCATAAACGGCGGGCAGAAAAACGTCGATATCCTGATGCTGAATTTCGGTGTTTTTTACTTTTTCGATTAAATGCAAAAGTTGCTTTTCACAAACGTCCTTGCCAGTGGGTATTCTCACCTGCTCAAACTTCTTACCGATTTGTTTTTCAATTTGTTTAACGCGAAAAGATTCTTTTAAGCCCACAATGACAATGGAAATTCCGGATTTACCGGCCCGGCCTGTCCGGCCGCTGCGGTGGGTGTAGTTTTCAATATCGTCCGGCAGGTTGTAGTTGATAATATGCGTTAAATTTGTAACGTCGATGCCCCTGGCCGCAACATCCGTTGCCACCAGCATTTGCAGATTTCTGGTTCTAAAGCGGTTCATGACGCTGTCTCTTTGCGCCTGGGAAAGATCGCCGTGCAAAGCATCCGCGTTATAGCCGTCTTTGATCAGCGAATCGGCAACTTCCTGAGTTTCAATTTTCGTCCGGCAAAAAATAATTGCGTAGATATCGGGATAATAATCGGCAATTCTTTTGAGCGCCACATACCTTTCTTTGGCATGCACGACATAATATTGATGCTGAATATTCTCCGCGCCCATGTTTTTGGAACCCACCGTGATTTCCCTGGGCGACTTCATATAACTTCGGGCAAGCGCTTCAATTTCCCGGGGCATTGTTGCTGAAAATAACAGAACTTTTTTCTGCTCGGGCGTGCCGGATAATATGGCATTCAAATCGTCTTTGAAGCCCATGTCCAGCATTTCGTCGGCTTCATCCAGCACCAGCCAGTTGATGGCGGACACATTGACTTTTTTCCGCTTGAGCATATCGAGCATGCGGCCCGGTGTGGCCACGACAATCTGCGCTCCCGCGCCTATCTGCTTTATCTGCGTGAAAATGTTAGCGCCGCCGTAAATCGCCACAATATTCAGATTTTCGATGTGTTGGGCAAGGCGAGTCAGATCATCCGTTATCTGCAGACAAAGTTCTCTGGTGGGGGCCAGAACCAGCGCCTGCGTTTTTGATGAGTGCGGATCAATTTGCTGAATAATGGGTATGCCGTATGCGGCCGTTTTACCTGTTCCCGTGTGCGCCAGAGCGACTAAATCTCTGGTATCCTGCAAGAGAAAAGGGATGACTTCCTGCTGAACAGGCATGGGTATCTCAAACCCCATTTCCGTTATCGCCTTGAGGATTCTTTTATCGATGCCTAATTCTTTAAATGTCGTGATATTTGTTTTTATAATTTTGCCTCACTTACTTTTCGAGAGTCTTATTAGAGTAATGTTCAGGTGAACTTTGAGAAAAGATGTAGCTTATTATACGTAATTTACAAAATATTCAAGAAAAGGTTTTTACTATGTTAATGCAATATAATTATCTCATCCTTGCCACCGTTATCATGCCGGAGGAATCCAGTCTGTTAACTTCCCGCCCTTGAGGGCCACGGTGCCCTTTAGGGTAAATCCAGTAACGTACTTGTCATGTCGAACCGCAGGGAGACATCTTGCCCCTGACACATTTAATTCTTGCAATATATCCGAGAAGTTGTATCATTCGCAAAATTCACATTAAAAATAAGCAAAGATATCAATTACTAATCCAAATAATAAACTTAATGCTTTTTTGTAAATAAAAAGGATTCTACCGATCATGCCTTCAAGGAAAAAAGAATTTTATAAAACAAAACTCGGCAAATATTATCTTGGTCATTCGGACACCTTACTCGCTAACGAACTTTATAAAACAGTAAAAGGCAAAGTCCAATTATTATTTACCTCCCCACCCTTTCCTCTTAATAAGAAAAAAAAATATGGCAACCTCAAGGGTGAAGACTATAAGCAGTGGTTTGCAGGACTGGCAGAATTATTTTCAGACATGCTTGCTGAAGATGGATCAATAGTAATTGAACTAGGCAACGCTTGGGAATCGAAAAGACCTGTACAATCATTGCTTCACTTAGAATCATTAATTTCTTTTGTAAGAAATCCCAAGGCGAATCTTAGGCTCTGCCAGCAATTTGTATGTTATAACCCATCACGTCTTCCTTCACCAGCACAGTGGGTAACAATTGAACGAATACGCACGATTGATAGTTTTACACATGTGTGGTGGATGGCGAAGTCTGATTACCCAAAAGCAAACAACAATAATATATTGCGGCCATATAGTGACAGCATGAAAAGTCTCCTTAAAAGAAAATCATTTAATTCGGGGATTCGGCCATCGGAGCATAGAATTAGTGAAAAAGGTTTTTTAAAAAGACATAAAGGTAGTATTTCGCATAACCTGATAGAGATTGAACCCATTAAGGAAGACAAACCTATTCGCTTGCCAATCAACGTCTTAAGTATAGCCAATACAAGAGCAAATGACTATTTCATGAAAGCTTGTAAGGAAAAAGGTATTACTCCGCATCCGGCACGCATGCCGTTGGATTTAGCTGCATATTTCATAGCGTTTTTGACAGAGCCAGGTGACCTAGTATTAGATCCGTTTGCAGGAAGCAATACAACCGGATATTGTGCAGAAAAACTGAACCGTAGATGGATATCAATAGAAGTAGATAAAGAATATGGAAAACAGTCAGTATATAGATTTAATGATCCCGAATTAAATTCTAAAGTATCATTTAAATAAGGAGCATAATCATGAGCATAACAAGCGCTATTAAAGATTTAGCAAGTGTAGATATCTTCAGTGATGGTAAAGACCTGACTACGTTTATAGGGCGACCATTCTACATTGATTATGAAAAAGCTAACATTCTTATATGTGATTCTTGGAAGACACGAGTTGGAGGCGTCCCACAGGGTACGTTTCTTCTGGCTTTTTATGAAAATGAGGAAAAAGTACAAGAAGCGCTTCTTTTGCGAGCTTTAAGGCCAGCAAAGTTACCAACTGACAGTGATGTAATAGGCTCTATGATTGAGTATTACAAAGATAATTTAAAAACGGCAGGAAAAGAAAGCCAGCTAGATGATTTTACCCGTTATGAATACAGCTTTTCCGGTCTTGAGTGTAGTATTTTGGGAACATTTTATAAAGGATCTGATGGCTCTGTTGATTTTGGAGCAGATGTGGAGAATTTTTATAGCTCACATAATTATAGTGTTTTTAAACCAAAAGATAAAATTCTCGAGTTTATTGCTAATCTAAGAGATGGCGGCGCAATACCAGGTGGTGACACTGATATTAAAATAGGGAGGGTACGCTATAGTTCCAGTGTACGCTTCCAGGCAAGCGTGGAAAATGTGCCGGTTTATATAAGCCCTCAGGATTTTCTTGGGAAACGTACTGCTCTTTTTGGTATGACGCGAACGGGAAAATCAAATACGGTTAAGAAGATTATTCAATCTACTGTTGAAATTAGCAACAAGGCGAAGCACAAGTTAGGTGTACCTATATCAGAGCAAGAAAACAATCAAAGTCCATTTGAGGAGAATGGTTTGCCAAAGTATCCAGTTGGCCAAATAATTTTTGATGTCAATGGTGAATATGCTAACGCCAACCTTCAAGATGAAGGCACAGCGATATTCGAACTCTACAAAGCTAATACAATCCGATATAGCGTGCTAGAAAAGACTGATTTTAAGGTTATGAAGGTAAATTTCTATAACGAGGTACAATCTGGTTTCGAGCTTATTAACTCATATTTAAAAGAAGATGATTCCGATTATGTTAAGAGTTTTCTTGCTATAGATTTAAGGGCACCTGAGGATGATACCGATTTTGCAGCCGTGACACGGTATGATAGAAAAAAAGCAGCCTATCTATGTATTTTATTTCAGGCAGGGTTCCCTGTGCATTCTGGTTTCAAAGTGAAATTCGAGGGGAATAAAGAGTTAAATGATCTTGTGCAGGAGGATGGGAAAATTGATCCTTCGAAAGGTATAACATTACAGGATGCAACCAACTGGTTTTCAATTATATGGGACAACTATAGCTCTCATGAATATTTCACAAAATATAAAAAGAAAAAAGGGCATGAATGGGCAGATGAGGATTTAAAGGCTTTATTGGTCTTTTTAACAAGAAAAAGTAAACCGGGCGGAAGCGCAACTGTTAGTGGTTTTAGAAAACTGAGGGGAATAATAAATCTTCATACAAGCTCTACAGAAAAACCTTTTGAACAAGAAATGCTCGATGCCCTGCGCGCTGGCAAGATTGTGATTGTGGATTTGTCACAGGGTGATCCAACGATACAAGCACTTTATTCAGAGCGTATTTGTAGGAAAATATTTTATGATTCCATGAAACAATTCATTGAAAATAAGCCTAATAATTTTATCCAATATTATTTTGAAGAGGCCCACAATCTCTTTCCAAAAAAAGACGATAAAGATTTAAATCAAATATATAACAGGCTGGCCAAGGAAGGTGCAAAACTCAATCTGGGGATAATATATGCAACACAAGAGGTTAGTTCAATAAGCTCTAATATACTGAAGAACACACAAAATTGGTTTATTGCTCATTTGAATAACGATGATGAATTAAGAGAATTAAAAAAATATTATGACTTTGAAGATTTTACAGATAGCTTAATCAGATTCAGTTCACGTAATGACAAGGGTTTTGTAAGAATGAAAACATATTCAAATCCTTTTGTAGTACCTGTGCAGATTGATCGATTTACGGTTAAATAGGAGCATTGTGTTATGAGCTACATGAGTAAGTCCGGTAAACGGCCCATGGAATATGCAAGCAAAGCTTCCCATGGGTATATTATAAAAGATGATGTAGTATGTAAATTTCTTGATGAATGCCAATTACCGAAGAAATCGTCAGATGTAAATATCGATAAAGATTTAAGGCATCTAATAGAACCTATAATAAGCAATCCTATCAAACATATTATTGCTGTTGACGGTGGTTACAATGAAGTATTTGTGCAAAAGGAATTCCCGTCTGCTACATTGTCGTTTTTCCAATTTGGTGCTTTAATTTTCAGTGTTGAAGATTTAGAGGGTATCGCCAAGAAACCTTTTATTGATCCCGAAGATATGCAGAAACTTAAATCAATTGAACGTCAGAAACTAGCTATTCCAACTAAAAATATAGTTCGCAAGGATACACATGATCTCATCACTTCGGTAAGAAAAACTCTTTACGAATTTTTTATGAGCAACCCAGACAAGGATTTGTTCATCGAAACATTAAAATGGTTTATATTTGAAGAATACAATGATCCAAATAATGACTGGTACATCGCACGATGCCCAGCTTCCGATGATTCATCTCCACATGGTGTTAAAATACAGCGAGATCATCTGACAAAAGATTATACATGTATATGTCCCACTTGTTCAAAAATAGTCTATTTAACCGACGTATTTCGGCTACATGAAGTAATTGATAATGAGCAGGGTGCAGGTGGTATTCTTGGATATTTAACGACAACATTGGAGCACTTGCTTCTAGTTCATGTCATTAGAATTATTTTGAATACTAAAGCTGCATTGTTAAATGAAACATTGTTCATAAAAGATGGACCCCTAGGTTTTTTCGGCCAGACTGCCAATATGCACAAACCTATGCGAAATCTTACGAATTATTTAATTAAAAAACACAATTTATATCTCTCTGGTATGGAAAAAAGTGGTGCCTTTGTCGAGCATGCACAAGAAATAGAAAAAAAACTGACACCAGGCGAATTCTTATTGTTGGATAACGACTACATATATAAATATATAATACCGGGTAAAGCAGACCCCGAAAATCCCTACGCACGCACATCCTATTACAGTGCGAAATTATTCTTTAGATCAAGCGATGAAAAGATGTATGTTATTACAGTGCCAGTGCACGATGAGAAAGTAGTATTGAAACCTACAAAGGATAAATTTCATAATATCAATGCAATTCTTGTAAATGTTGAAAAACTTAAATGCGATATGTATGATAACGCACTGATACCAATTGCATTGGTTAATAAGCTAGTTTCTTTGTCCAATCATCCAAGCACAGTAATTCTAGAAAAGTTTGCTAAGAGTGGTGTTAAATAAAAATAATGACTTCTCTATTTAAATAATTAAAATGAATAATTGGGACGGTTCTATTTAATGAAACTGCTTATCCGTTACGCATCATTTAAGATATTAGTATTTAGGGACAACAGCGCCCTATTTTCCGACTTATAAAAAATACTGGATTCCCCGGTCAGGAGACTGTGTCGCAATGTCTTTGCGAGCGAATGAAAAGAGCGAAGCAATCTCGTAAGTAGTTGATTGTATTAGATTGCCATGGAAATCCAGGGACACTATACTAGTTTTCAAGTTTTTCCATCCCTTATACCTTCCATCGAGGGCAAAAAGATAATTAGGAAAAGACTGGACTATAGGAAACGAAAATAAAGGGGTCTCCTCTTGGCTCATGTTTGGGGGACAGTATGAATTCGGGGGACTGACCCTATGATGCTTTCGAATGAGCCATGTTCATCAGGAAGAGATTTAATTAGTATTGACACTGCCCTGCCTGGAGTGCAAAAATGTCAACCATGCACGATCAAGCTTTGCGTCAGGATCGGAAGACCGTATCCATAGAGCCGGCCGTAGAATCGGAGGTGCCGGAGATCCTCTGCATCATGGCCTTTGCCAACATGCACCACGTCCCGTCTGAGGAGATGCCGGACCTGGACTGGCGTTGCTTCTTTGTCGCGCGGCTCGAAGGCGCCATGGTGGGGGCGGCCGGGTACCGGATCCTTGACGACACATCGGCGAAAACCACCCTGATGGCGGTCGATCCCGCGTGCCGGGGCTACGGCATCGGCATGCTGCTTCAGGAGCGGCGGATGAGGACGCTTCTGGAAAAAGGGATCCGGAAGCTGACCACAAACGCCGATCGACCGGAAACGATAAGGTGGTACCAGAAGCATTTCGGCTACCGGGTGGTGGGGAGCCTGAAAAAGGTGCATGAGTTCGGCCATCCCGACATCCACGAGTGGACCACGCTCGAAACCGACCTGGTCGAGTGGGGAAAGCGCGCCGCAAACTGAAACCGATCTTAAAAGTGGGTCACCCATTAAAAGGCACGAGTCAAGAGAAAAAAAGAAGGACTAGGATCAGGTCTTGAAATATAAGTATTTCGATAATTATTCACCTGTCTGGATTATCCCGAATAAATAAGATTGACAATACATCAACTTTGATGTATTATCTAAAGCGGATTTGAGGTATACTTGTATAACCTTGTATTCTACACAAATGTTCAGGACGATTCGCCTATTGATGATTTCCTGGATAGTCTGGATAAGAAGTCGCGGGCGAAAGTAGCCGCGTACTTATCGTTGCTGGAAGAGCATGGTCCGCATCTTAGGAGACCATATGCTGACAGCGTCAGAGGAAAAATCAGGGAATTGAGAATACAGCAAAGTTCGAATCAGTACCGTATTCTCTATTTCTTTCACTGGCGTGATCAAATTGTATTGGCGCATGCTTTTTCTAAAAAAACGCAGCAACTGAAAGAGAAAGATATTGTGTTGGCAGAAAAACGCATGGAAAATTGGTTACAACGTTTTCCGACAGGAGTATAAAATGAAAAAAAGTAAAGTTCGTACATTTCAAAGCAGATTAAAAGAGGATATGAAAGACCCGGAGTTCAAATCTCACTATAAAGAAGAGAGGCAAGCGCTTATGCTGGCGATGAAGATTGCGAAGTTGCGCGAAAAGAAAAGCTTGTCGCAGTTGCAACTGGCAAAGCTCATGGGCACCAGTCAGCAGGCTATCTCCCGGCTCGAGAGTGGCGAGTACGAGGGATTTACGCTCAAGACTCTTGAAAAGATCGCTGAAGTAACAGGGACGCGTGTAGAAATAAAATTTGTTACTGCATAAGAGGAAACCGAATTTGCAAAAATATTGGTGACGGTTCTATTTTTATTTGCAAACAAACCTAATCAATCAACCTCGATTTTCTCCAGCCCGGATAAGACAACCTTCTCTTCCTGGTTTTTGTTGGTTAAGCGGCGGATTTCTTGCGCAGCTCTTCTCCGATTTTTTCCGCCAGAAATATTTTCAGCAATGATTGATACGGAACATCCCGCTTATTGGCAAGCATTTTCAGCTCTTCCAGAACAATTTCCGGCAAGCGAATGGATATGGTTTTTGATGAAGGTTTCAATTTGGAAAGAGTAACCTTTTTAGCTTTTTTCCAATCTACATAATCCACCGAATCATGCTTGCCCCAGAATTCCCGTTCCTGAGCTTCACTTCTAAATTTTGGTCTAATCGCTTTCATATTGTTTATATACCTTTCTTTCCTTGCTGCTCATGTCTCTTGCCGATATTATACGAATTTTGTCTTTTCTGACCGTAAATACGGCAAAGAGCAACCGCTCGTCATCTGTTCTACCCAAAGCAAACAATCGTTCTTCTGCTTCGGAATGGACGCTATCTTCCGCCACAACAAGCGGCTGGTTGAAGAACATCTGTTCGCACTCAGAAGGTGATACGCCATGCTTAATCCAATTTTTATCGATGTTGCCGTCATTCCATTCAAAACCGGTTGCATGCAGCAGTTTATCCATTTCCATGGCTTATGTATATTACCATAATATACAATAGTCAAGTCCTATTTTGGAGTCTTTAGAGGAGTTAGCTATCCCGCTCCGCTACGCTCATGGGATAGTTCCATTTACTCTTCAAATTTCGTTAGACTCATTTTCAGCGAATGTCACTAAAATCCACCGGGTCTTTGATGACCGTGTGACTTGAAAAAATTGTTCTTGCATACATGTAATAAATTGTATACAATGCATTACGAATGATCAAAAAGAGGTGTCTCATGAGAGCTACAGTATCTATCCGTCTTCCTGATGAATTAACAAAGCATCTTGACGATATTGCGAAAGAAACGGAAAGGCCGCGTTCTTTCCATATCCAGAAGGCATTGGAAGCGTATATTGAAGATTTTGCAGATTTGCGGATTGCAATTGACCGACTGAGAAATCCGAAAGATGAAGTCATTTCAGGAAAAGAGTTGAGGAAAGCTCTTGGCCTTTAATATCAAATACAAGAAATCCATTTCAAGAGACCTCGGGCGCCTCGATAAAAAAGAAGCACGCCGGATTCTTGATAAAATCGAAAAGGACTTGTCTGAACGTGCCGAATCTTATCCGGTTCTCAAAGGCGAATTTGCCGGATTAAGAAAAATGCGGGTGGGAGAGTACAGTGTAATATTTACCTTAATGGATAATGATATTCTGATTCTTAGAATCGGACACCGGCGTGAAATTTACAAGAAATAACAAATCAGGGACAGTGCCCGATTAAAAAGAGACTGGATTCCCGATCAGGTCGGGAATGATAACATGA
>AWGX01000503.1 GCA_000495415.1 Smithella sp. ME-1
TCCGGATACAATAATAAGGGGAATATCAATATTTGTTTTCTTTAGAAGTGCAATAGCCGAAGGAGCGTTGAAATTCGGCATTTTGTAGTCGCAAAGGATGATATCCCATGGATTGGCTTTTAAAGCTTTCTTCATCGCGGTGGCGGTTTCCACTCTTTCATAAGAAGGGTTGTATCCGCCTTTTTTTAGTTCACGAATTATGAGCAGTGCATCGTTTTCTGAATCATCAACTATTAATGCACGAAGTGGTTGCGGCTT
>AWGX01000504.1 GCA_000495415.1 Smithella sp. ME-1
GCCGATCGCTACGCTCCGGCTGATGTCGTCGTTATCAATGCAATTTTCAGATTACTCTTTCCCCATGAATATCTCAATCCACGCCAGAAAACCTTTTTCACCAACCGCGTCATAATGACTTTTATCAATGCAGGTTTCTTTGGCAATACTTACAAGCGGAGTATAGCCGGATTTCCCTTCGTGAACGCTTTTTTTACTTAAAAAACTGCTTTTTTCGCCGCTTGTTGATGAAAGAACTAATATGGGAATGCCGGCATTCTTCCCTTTACTTTCATATTCCTTTTTGAGCCTGTTGATAACTTCCCAGCCATCCATTACGGGCATGTTGAGATCCAGGACGATAAGAATAGGATCACGCAGATATTTGGCACGGATGAAATTAAGCGTCTCCAAAGCTTCAGAACCGTTGGTGGCTTCGAAAACAACGACTGATGGATCAAACGCTTTAACATCCCGGGCAATCTTCATTCTGATGCCCTTTTCATCATCCACAATCAGGACGGTGTTTTTTTTCGGGTCCATATTCCGTTTGATCGATTCCAGAAGTTTCGAATAGTCGTCTTTTTCAGAAGATGTAATATCAATAGGCTTATCTATCATGATGAATCTCCTTTATACTAAAGTATAATGGTAAATGAGGTTCCTTTATTGCTTATATTACACTTTATCGTTCCACCATGCACGTCAATAATTTTTTTCGTGATGGCCAGTCCGAGGCCGGTGCCTCCTTCTTTTTTCGTTTTGAACGCCACAAAAAGATTTTTAGCTATTTCCCGCGGTATGCCGGGGCCATTGTCGCTGATTGTAACAGCAGTATGACCGTTTTGTGCTGACGAAGAAATCATGATTCCGGGATCGGGAATATTATGCTCGACAAGCGCTTCTACTCCGTTTTTACAAAGGTTGAAAAAAGCCATTTTCAGTTGCGACGCGTCGAGATTTTTTAAGCCGATCTTCTTGTCAAGGTCAAGCTCAATGGTGAAATTTGAAGCTTTGAGTTCGACAGCAAGTGCTTTTACCGACTCGGCAGTTTCCGCCAAAACATCGTTAATATTTACCGGTGCAAAATGGGGATTATATATGTTTGTAAATTCAAGATACATTCTGGCAAGGTTGGCGCCTTCCCTGATTGCGCTTTCCGATAATTCAAAATCCTGCTTAATATTATCATCGTTAAGAATTGACGGGGACATCTGGCGAATATCTTCCTTAAGATATTTAATCCAGGACAATCCGGATATTAGCTTGTTTTTGAGTTCGTGGATTGCCTGATAAGAAGTTTGACGTAATCTTGTTACTTCCATGCCGAATGCGACGATTGGTAAAATCCATATTATACCTTTCAGACGGTCCATGAAAGGTCTGTTTTCTTCAAACGAGATTAGCGTGAATTCCTGCGCGCCCTGTTCGACATCGATTTCCGGAAAGATGTTCTTTTCGAATAACAATTGCAAGGCTCCCGCGTTATTAGCTGCACGGTCTGCTCCAGTGGATTTTAAGATTGACCTGATAGGGATACTTAAGAGATATTTCGTTTTATGCTGAATCTGAGCATCCACGCCATCAAAATGCCTTTTATCAGTAGGCGCATAAGTGTAAACGACTTTGCTTTCTTTAACCGATACTCCGGCAATGCTGTCAAAAGGCACCCGGACACCGATAAGTTCGGCAACATCGGAAAACAGGAATTGAAGATGCACACCCTCCTCACCGAGAATGGAACCCCCCGTTGCGCCGGTGAGCTTGATGCATGTTTCCAGAGAGGCTTTCAGCAGCTCTTCAGGTGTACTGCCCAGACTCAGTTCCACTATGTTGCGAAGATATTCTTCCATTAAAATATTTCCTTATTTAATATGAAAGTCAGTGAATTCACCGGTAAAGCTTTCTTCTTGAGTTATAACTTTTTCAACTCTGGCTGCCGGTGGGCCAATATGACACCAATCCAGCATTTTATCCACATTTTCGTTATTACCTTCAAAAACCGCTTCGACACGGCCGTCGGCAATATTGCGCACCCAGCCGGTAAGGTTGAAACCCTTAGCTGTTTGTTGTGTTACCGCGCGGAAGAATACTCCTTGCACTCTGCCGCTAACATAAACATGAACTCTTTTCAAAAATGCCACTCTCTTTCTTTGGCTGAAACTGGATTCCCGCCGGAGTATAATCCCGCGCATGCGGGACGGGAATGACAACCTTTTGTATTATCTGCCGATAAGTTTTATAAACTCTTCTTCACTGATTATTTTAATCCCGGAAGATTTTGCTTTGTCCAATTTGGAACCGGGTTCGCTTCCGGCAACAACATAAGTCGTGTTCTTTGTTACGCCGGAGTGTATTGTCCCGCCAAGATTCTCTACAAAAGTCTTGGCTTCGTTTCTGCCCATGCGTTCCAGCGTGCCGGTAAAGACAAATGATTTACCCTGCAAAGGCGCGTTTGTTCGTAATTCCCTTGCTTTGGGAATCACATCGGCTTTGCTGAATTTATTCATGACATTGATGTTTTTTTGTTCGTGAAAAAATTCCACAATACTTGCCGCAATTTCCGGACCGATTTCATTTATGACAGTCAAATCTTCCTGCTTTGCAGCAATCAGATTTGCAATATTGCCGAAATGATCAGCCAGAAGTTTGGCAGTGCGTTCTCCAACATGCCCGATGCCCAGAGCATAAATAAATTTATCCAGCGATGGATTCTTGGATCTATTGATGGCATCGATTAAATTCTGTGCTGATTTCTCCGCCTGGCGATCAAGAGCGGTGAGTTGTTCTTTGGTTATGAAATAAAGATCAGCAGGGTCGTTGATTAGCCTGGCATCGAAGAGCTGTGCGGAAACTTTTTCTCCGAGGCCTTCAATATCCATTGCTCCGCGTGACGCGAAGTGACGGATATGTTCTTTTAACTGGGCAGGACAGGAGATATTAACACAGCGGTGCGCCACTTCTCCTTCAAAACGGACAACTTCGGAACCGCATTGGGGACAGTGACCCGGCATCTTAAATTTCTTTTCTTTGCCTGTTCTTTTTTCGAGAATGACTTTGACAACTTCTGGTATAACATCGCCGGCACGTTGAATGACAACGGTGTCGCCGACACGGACATCTTTTTTTAGAACTTCATCTTCATTATGCATTGTAGCTCGGCTGACCATGACACCGCCGACGTTGACCGGTTCCATAATGGCAACGGGGG